>JASFMO010000288.1:0-4940 GCA_050117535.1 Gemmatimonadales bacterium
GCCGGACGTGCCTCCTCCTCGGCCCGGTCTACCATATCCGGGTCCGCTCCCTCGGGAGGCGGACCCAGCAGCGCGGATACGTACCGGTCCACCATCGACTCTGGGACTTGGAAAGGATTCGCGTCGATGATCTGCTCGATGATCTTCTGGTCCAGTTCCTGTTCGGCCTCTCCCTGCTTGAGCTTTAAGACATCCTCGGAGACTATGCCCCGCAGCACTTCCAAGTTCTCGAAGTCACCCAGCGACTTGGCAAACTCGTCGTCTAACACCGGCAGCTCTTGCTCGAAAACCTGCTTGAGGCTCACGTGCAGGCGCTGCGTTGTGCCGCGTTGGCTTTCGTCGGGAAAGTCCTCTGGAAACGTAACATCGAACTCATCCGCGGCCCCGGGGTCGAGCGTTGTGATCGCCGCCTCGACGTCGGCGATGGCCTGACCCTCGCCCAGCGTGAACCGATACGGCCTCGGCTCCGTAGGCTCCGACTCGTCCTCGGTCAACGGCGTGATCTCCACTTCCACGCTGTCGCCCGCCGCCGGCTTCCGCTCTACCGGCCGCCAGAGGACCTGTTGGCGACGCAGCGCCTCCAGTCGCTCCGCGACTTCCTCGTCGCTGACCGAGACCGGGGGCTGCGTCAGTCGGAAACCGCCGACCCGGCCCAGCGTGATCTCGGGTCGAATATCGAAGGCAACCTCAAAGGTCAGCTCCGCCTCCCGGTCGTAGCTGACGTTGGCCACGCGCGGTTCGCTGATCGGGTCCAGATCTTTGACCTGTACCGCCTCTCTGAATGCGCTGTCGATCACCTGCTGCTTCGTCTGGCGGTCGATCTCTGCCCCAAATCGCGCCTCCAGTCGCTCCAGCGGGATCTTGCCCTTGCGAAAGCCCGGAATCCGAACCCGCTTGGCCAGTTGCCTCGCCACCTTCGTGCGTTCCGACTTCACTCGGCCGGAGGGGACCGTGATGACCAGCTTGCGGCTCCACGCCGCAGGCTCTTCTACGGATATCTGCAAATTTGTTGTAGTTTGAGACACAGAATTATCTGCCGTGTGACGTTCGCCCGGTAAAGAGAAATGCGAAAGGGGGGACTCGAACCCCCACGGCCAAAGGCCACCAGCTCCTAAGGCTGGCGCGTCTACCGATTCCGCCACTTTCGCAGGCGGCGAGGCCGTTCCTTACTTTACTTGAAAGGGCGGAAAGGTCAAGGAAGAAGCGGGTGGTGGCGGGGTCCCAGGCCCCGCCCCCCACGACCGAAGACTACTCCTCGGGCACGGTCATGTTGAAGATTCTGTGAATTATTTCACCGTCTTCTGTTGCCCGCACCGCCTCGATGGTGATCAATTCGCCTGGCTCGAGGTCACCGACCGCCTTATCGAAGCTGGCGACATCGGTCACTGGCTGTCGGTTGACGCTCTGGATCAGCCAGCCCGCTCCCAGGCCGGCGTTCCAGGCCGGGCCGAAGCGCATGACGTCGGTGACCAGGGCACCTTCGAGCCCGGCGGAACGGCGGAACCCGGCTCTCGCGGCCAACTCGGGGTCGAGATCAAGAACCTGGATGCCGATGAGTCGGTTGCCCGGGCGCGGCGTCGCTTCGGCGACGGTGGGTTCGGGCTGCGGCACGTTCTGCTCGGCCAGCCGTACGTCGAGCGTCAACTCTTCGCCGAATCGGACCACCTTGATCTTGACCCTGTCGCCGGGTTCGTACGAGGCGATGATGCGCTGAAGTTGACCGACGCGCTCGATGCTCTTGCCGTCGACGGCCACGATGACGTCGCCGCGCTGCATGCCGGCCTCGGCAGCGGGGCTACCTTCAGTGAAATCCTGAACGACCGCCCCGATGGGTCCTGGGAGACCGAAGGCTCTGACGTCGTCTCGGCTGGGAGGCATGATCTGGACGCGAAGCGCGGCCCGGCGCACGCGGCCGTACTCGATTAGATCCTCCATGACGTCGCGCGCCAGGCTGATGGGAATGGCGAAGCCATAACCCTGATAGTAGCCGGTCGTGCTCTGGATCGCCGTGTTGACGCCGATGACCTCGCCGCGGTAGTCGACGAGCGGCCCGCCAGAATTGCCGGGATTGATCACCGCGTCGGTCTGAATGAAGTCTTCGATGGCGTAGTCGCCAGCCTCGCCGGCGGCCTCCCTGATGATTCTCAGGTCGCGACCCTTGGCGCTGATGATGCCTGTCGTGACGGTGAAAGGTAAGTCGGATCCCATCGCGGTGCCCGGGTTGCCGATCGCCATCACGAACTCACCGACCCGGGCGGCGTCCGGATCTCCCAGCGTCACGTAAGGAAGGCCCTCGACATCGATCTTCAGTACGGCGACGTCGGTCGTTGGGTCTCGGCCGATCAGCTCGGCCTGAAACAGGCGGCCATCGGACAACTCGACGTCGATCCGCTCGGCACCTCTCACCACGTGATTGTTCGTGATGATGTAGCCCTCTTCAGACACGACAAAACCGGAGCCACGTCCCAGCGGCACGTCAAAATACTGCTCCTGGTCCTGTTCGTGAAAGCGGCCGAACAGGTCCTCGAAGCCAGGGGGCAGTCGGCGGGCCTGGAGGGAACCGCTGGTCTGCACCGATACCACGGCCGGCTTGACCCTTTCCGCGATCGCGATCAGTGCCTTGCTGACATCCTCGAGGGCCTGGAAATCGCTGGCTGTCGCCCGGGTCGGGTTCGACGGGCGCGCCGCGTCCACTACGGCGCTGGCGCTGGTCGATTCGGTCACCCGCGGCGGTGGGAGCGTTGCTGCTTCTCCCCCTTGGACCCACTTGAAGCCGGAAGCGAGGCCCAGGCCGAGCAGGAGCGCCAGTGACGTGTAGAGAACGATCGTCATTTTCTTGCGTAGAGGATCACCCATCGCTTCCACCTTCCTTTATCTTCGACTAATCTCAGCAATCTCAGCAAAACCCATGGGATCGGGAGATCAAGTTTGCTACCCAAACGCTCGCATTCCGGTTCCCACGCTGTCGTTGGCCAACCGCTGGCCGGCGGCCGACCCAGCATCCTAATATGGCGGCACCCGGGGCCTCGTGAGAGGCCCCGATAACTAGGATGCTGGCGCCGGTGCGATCGTCGCCCCGGGCTACTCCGGTTTCTCCTCGTCCACGATCTCGTAGTCCGCCTCGACCACCTCAGGCTCGGCCTCGCCCTCGGCCGTCGCGCCTTCCTGTGTGGTCCCGGCGTCGGCGGCACCCGCCGCGGCGCCTTGGGCCTCGTACAGCTTCTGGCCGGCGGCCGAGAATGCTTGCATCAACTCGTCGTGGGCGCGATTCAAGTCCTGCAGTTCCTGGCTCTCCTTGAGCGTCTTCTTCGCACCCTCAACCGCCTCGTTGAGGCGATTCTTCGTGGCATCGTCCAGCTTGTCGGCCCACTCGGCCGAGTCCTTCTCGACCCGGTAAACGAGTGTGTCGAGCTTGTTGCGAAGCTCGACGAGTTCCCTCGCCGCTTTGTCGTCCTTGACGTGCTCCTCCGCCTCCTTGACCATCTTCTCGATCTCGGCATCGCTGAGGCCGGACGTAGCTTCGATGCGGATCTTCTGCTCCCGACTCGTTGCCCGGTCCTTTGCGGAAACGTGGAGTATCCCGTTCGCATCGATGTCGAAGGTGACTTCGATCTGCGGTACCCCGCGTGGCGCCGGTGGGATGCCCGTCAGTTGAAAGCGGCCGATCGTCTTGTTGTGAGCGGCCATCGGTCGCTCACCTTGCAGAACGTGGATGTCCACCGTCGTCTGCGTGTCCTCGGCGGTCGAGAACACCTCGGTCTTCTTCGTCGGGATCGTCGTATTACGCGGGATCAGGGTGGTCATGACCCCACCCAGCGTCTCGATTCCCAGCGACAGCGGCTCGACGTCCAGCAGCAAGACCTCGCTAACCTCTCCTGCCAGCACGCCGGCCTGGATCGCGGCGCCGACCCCCACCACCTCATCGGGATTCACCCCCTTGTGTGGGTCCTTGCCGAAGAACTCCCGCACGACCTCCTGCACCTTCGGAATGCGTGTCGAACCGCCGACGAGTATCACCTCATCGACATTCTCGGGCTTGAGCTTCGCATCCTCCAATGCCTTCTGCATCGGCGGGATCGTCTTCTGAATCAGGTCTTCAACCAGCTGCTCGAACTTGGAACGCGTCAACCTCATGTTGAGGTGTTTAGGACCGGACTGGTCCGCCGTCACGAACGGCAGGTTGATGTCGGTCTCCATCGTCGTCGAGAGCTCGCACTTCGCCTTCTCGGCCGCCTCCTTCAAGCGCTGTAACGCCATGGGGTCCTTCGACAAGTCGATGCCCTGATCTTTCTTGAACTCATCGACCAGCCAATTCATGATCCGCTCGTCGAAGTCATCGCCGCCCAGGTGCGTGTCGCCGTTGGTCGACTTCACCTCGAAGACCCCTTCGCCCAGCTCGAGTATCGTGATGTCGTAAGTGCCGCCGCCAAGGTCGAAGACCGCTATCGTCTCGTCCTTCTTCTTGTCGAGACCGTATGCCAGCGATGCCGCGGTCGGCTCGTTCAGGATGCGCATCACCTCGAGTCCGGCGATCTTCCCGGCGTCCTTCGTCGCCTGGCGCTGCGAGTCGTTGAAGTAGGCCGGAACCGTGACCACCGCTTTCGTCACGGTCTGCCCCAGATAGTCCTCGGCGGTCTGCTTCAGCTTCTGCAACACCATCGCGGAGATCTCCGGCGGCGAGTAGCGCGTGCCGTCGATCTCGACAAAGGGCCGATTGTGTTCGTCGCAGATCACCTCATACGGATAGCGACCGATCTCCGTCTGCAACTCGTCACACGTGCAGCCCATGAAACGCTTGATCGAGAACACGGTCTTGACCGGATTCGTGATCGCCTGGCGCTTGGCCACTTGGCCCACCACGCGCTCGCCGTCCTTGGTGAATCCCACGACCGAAGGGGTCGTCCTCGAGCCCTCCTGATTGGGGATCACGACCGGGTCAC
>JASFMO010000289.1:0-4934 GCA_050117535.1 Gemmatimonadales bacterium
CCGCGCTCCGGACATCGACGTCGTGGGCGCTCAAGACCATGTCGGCACCGATCTCGCGCGCGACCTCGAGACGGGCGGGGTGACGTCCGACCACCACGATCCGTCCAGCCCCGCGCAGCCGCGCTACCTGTATGAACAGCAACGAGATGGGTCCGTCGCCCAAGAATACCACCGTGCGGTCTCCCGCCAGCCTCAGCAGGTCCGCTCCATGCACCGTGCAGGCGAGCGGTTCCAGGAATGCCGCCTGCCAGCTCGAAACCGAACGCGGTATGACGAACAGGTTCCTGTTCACGATGTGGCGAGGGATCAGGATGAACTCGCCGTAGGCGCCCAGCGCCATCTGCTCGAACAGGTGAAGACAAAGACTTTCCTCACCGCGCAGACAGAAAGCACAGTCGCCGCACGGCGCCGTCGGGGTGGCAACAATTCGATCGCCCCGCTCGAGGCCTCGAACTCCCGGGCCGAGCGCTTCGACGGTGCCTGCCCACTCGTGTCCCAGCGGGCCCGGCACCTTCAAACGCGCGTGTCCGCGATCCAGCGTCTTCAGGTCGGTGCCGCAGGTCAGCGCGACCTCGATTCGGGCCAACACTTCGCCGTCGGAGGGGACGGGGACCTCGGTCCGCTCCAGGCTGAGCTCGCCCGGCCGCACGAGTCGATAAACTCGCATCCGCAGGTCTTCCGCAGGCCCCATATCCGGTGGTGGTCCCGTCGTGTCCGCCATGATCGCGTGAACCTAGTCGCCCCGCACCGCCGTCGAAAGGTGACGTGAGTCTCCCGGAGGCTACCGTCACGCCGCTCAAGCAGTCTTGCGCCCCGCCCCGCCTTGCACGAAACTCGGACGTTCGAAAGTGGTCGACCGGCGCCATGCCGGCGTCTCAACCCGGTACGTGCGAAAATGGCTCACATCCCCGACGGTTTCCTCTCGGCCAGCGTGTCTGTCACGACACTCGCCTCGGCGGCTGTCGTGACGGCCTATGCGGCACGCCGCGCGCAAGATGGCCTTGAGGAGCGGGCCGGACCAACCCTCGGATTGGCCACCGCCGCCGTTTTCGCCGCCCAGGCCGTCAACTTCCCGGTGGCCGCCGGAACTAGCGGGCACCTGTTGGGTGGCGTCCTGGTCGCCGTCATGTTCGGACCCTGGGCCGCCTACCTGGTGCTGACCGCCGTCCTCATTGTGCAGGCAGTGATCTTCGCCGACGGTGGGCTCACGGCCCTAGGGGCCAATATCCTGAACATCGCCGGCATCGGAGCGCTGGCCGGTTATGGCGTGTACCGAGCCCTTGGTGGCCTGTTTGGTCCGGGCAACCGCCGTCGCGGTCTGGCCGCAGCCGTCGCCGCCTATCTCGCCACCGTCGTCACTGGGATCGCCGTCGGGCTGGAACTCGGCTTCAGCGGCATCGCTCCCATGCGCATCTCGGTTGGAGCCATGGCCAGCGTCCACGCCATCATGGGCCTAGCCGAAGGCGGCATCACCGGGTTCGTCGTCTGGGCTCTGGCCCGCAAACGGCCGGAATTGATATACCAGCGAAGCGGAGTGATCGCGCTGGGTAGATCCCGAGCGGCGATGCTGGCGGCGCTAGGCGGATTGGCGCTTTTCGCCGGACTCCTGTCCCTTGTCGCCTCGACGTCGCCCGACAGCCTCGAACACCTCGCCATCGACCTGGGATTCGATGAGGCCGCGACGCAGTGGGCGACCGCACCGTTCGCCGGCTACCGCGCCTGGCTTCCCGGCGCCACGGGAACTGCCGTGGCGGTGGTGCTCGGCAGCGCGCTCACGTTCGCCGGTGGGGTGGCGCTGGTCAGGGCGCTGACCGCCGTTCGCCGCACGAGCAGAGACTGATGGGCTTCGCGCACCTCGACCAGCACGCCGACCACCGCTCGTGGCTCACCCAGAAGACGACGGCAACCCAACGTCTCTGGATCGCCATCACGGCGGCCTTCGCCTCCAGCCTCATGCCTCCGGGCGCCTGGCGATCGCTCGTGCTGATTGCCGCGCTAGTCGTTGCCGGTGCTGCGGCGGGCCGTGTGCCGCCCGCTACGTTGGCGAGGAGGCTAGCCCACGCGCTTCCTTTCTTCCTGCTTCCCGCACTGGCTCTTCCCTTTAGCGTGCCGGGGCCGATAGTCTTCGAGCTGGGCCCGCTCCGCGCCAGCGGACCGGGACTGTTGAAGTGCGCCGAGATCGTCTTGCGGGCTACGCTCGCCGTGTCCGCCGTGACTATCGTCGTGTCGATTACACGGGCGAGCGATCTACTGAACGCGCTGGAGGACGTGCCCTTGCCACGGCTGGTCAAGAGCTCGCTGTCGCTCGGTTACCGGTATGCCTATGTCCTGAACGACGAGTACGAGCGTACCGCCCGGGCGATGAAGAGCCGAATCGGCCGCCCCTCCAGGCTCCGTCTTTGGCGGGCGCGAGCCAGCGCGCTGGCTCACCTCTTCTCGCGCGCCCACCATCGCGCCGAACGAATCCATGCCGCGATGCTGAGCCGGGGCTACACAGGACAGTTGCCGACACTGCGACCCGCCGCCCAGACCAGTCCCGCCTGGACCATCGGAATCGTCGCCCTGCTCGTCGCCGTATGGCTGGGCGGAGTCATCGAGGTGATGAAATGAACGCGACCCCGGGGGCCTGGGACGTCGAGATCCACCGACTCGGCTATCGCTACCCCGGCGTCGAGGGCCCCGCGCTCTCCGATGTGTCCATCTCCGTTGCCGCCGGCGAGCACGTCGCCATCGTGGGTCCTAACGGCGCCGGAAAAAGCACACTCTTGCTGCATCTCAACGGCATACTCAACCCCGACGCCGGCTCATTGAGCGTCGGCGGCATTGACGTGATCCCCAAGAACCTGCCGGAGATCCGCCGCCGCG
Source organism: Gemmatimonadales bacterium (assembly GCA_050117535.1). Taxonomy (GTDB): domain Bacteria; phylum Gemmatimonadota; class Gemmatimonadetes; order Palauibacterales; family KS3-K002; genus JASFMO01. Next base: position 2,866 of record JASFMO010000289.1, read on the forward strand.
TGGGACTGGTCTTCCAGGACCCCGACGACCAGCTTTTCATGCCCACGCTACTGGAGGACGTCGCATTCGGACCGCTCTGCCACGGCGCGGCCAGTGGCGAAGCCGAGGCACTGGCCCGCCAGGCGTTGGAGGGCGTGGGCCTGATCGGCGTCGACCCCCATCGTCCCGCCCATCATCTCAGCGGCGGCGAAAAGCGACGTGCGGCACTCGCAACGGTGCTGAGCATGGATCCGGGGGTCCTGGCGCTGGATGAGCCCAGCGCCGCCCTCGACGGGCGCGGCCGCCGGCAGATCGCAGAGATCCTGTGTGCGCGACCGCAGACGCTACTAATCGTCACTCACGACGTGGAGTTCGCGGCGGCGATCTGCTCGCGAACGATCCTGATCGACGAGGGCCGACTGGTCTTCGACGGACGGACTTCCGAGATACTGGACGACACGCGGCTACTCGTCGATCACGGATTGGAGCTGTCCTCTTGGCTTCACCGGCCGTCGAAAGATCACCCCGGTTGACCGATCGGTGGGCCAGAGCAAGGCGCCGGGCCGCCGCTCGACCCCAGAAAGCGCGGAGCCGACCAGAGATCGCTGGCCGGCCCCGGACGTTTGCGTAAGTCGCTGTTTCTTGCCCAGATCCGCTTCACCCCCCAAGCATGAAGGCGTACCCAGCCATGATCTGGATGTTCTGATTCTTGACAGTCTCGTCGACGCCCGAAACGTCGTTGAGGTCGGCCAGACCTAGATTGTAAAGAACGTCCAGCGTCAGGGCGCCCGGCCCAACCGCGAAATCGACACCGCCGCCGAAGAAGACGCCGAAGTCAGTGCTCTTCGTCTCGACATCGAGTTCCGAGCAGTCGAAGTCGACGGTGGCGCCGCCCTCCTCGCCTGAGACCTTACAGCTCATCTCGAAGCCGATGGCTGGGCCAGCGTACAGGCGCGGGGTCACACTGCCCTCAGTGGGGATCAAGAGCGTCAGCGGGACCATGAATTCTATGTAGTCGACCTTGAACTTGATGTCGACGCCTTCCTCCGTCGTCTTCGCCCCCTTCTGAACGTACTGTCCCTCGAGCTGCAACCTGAACATCCTGTGGAGATCGAAGCCGAAGAACGCCCCGGCCGCGAAGCCCGTCTTGTTACTTAGGCTGGTTTCAAACAGCTGCTCGGCGTCTCCACCCAGGTTGGCGAAATCGACACCAGCCTTGACACCGGCGCGCATCCCCGTCTGAGCGAATGCCGAGCCAGTCACGAACACCAAGGCGAAAACGAACAACATGAGACTGCGGATGACGCGTTTCATCTGCCCCCCTTTTCCGAACTGCCGGAAGTCATGGTCCCTTGCCCAAACCAGCTGACCGAAGGTCACGCCAGCCCTCGACGTCGAACTATGCCCGGAAAGACGATAGACGGTCTCCCGTATGACAGCAAAGCAACGGCCCCCCAGATCACATGCCGCCGAACAGAAGCGCGTAGCCGATCGTGAATTGGATGTTCCTGTTCTTGAGCGACTCGTCCAAACCCGCTACGTCGTTGATATTGGACAATCCCAAGTTATACAGGAGATCAAAAGTGAACGCGCCTTTGCCAAGCGCCACATCCGCGCCCAGGCCGAAGAACAACCCGAAATCGACGCTCTTGGTCAGCAAACCGATATCCTGGTCGTCGCAGTCGATGTCTACGTCGACACCTTCTACCGTCGCGGCCAACTTACAGCTCGTCTCGAATGCGATGGCGGGTCCGGCAAAGAAGCGCGGAGTGAAAGAGCCCTCCGTCGGGACCAACACCGAGAAGGGCACCAGGAACTCGAAGTAGTCGAGCTTAACCTTCAATTCATCAAGCGGCTCTTCATCGTCCGCCTTCGCGCCCTTCTGCACGTATTGCGCATCGATCCCCAGCCTGAACATCGTGCCTAGGTCAGCCGCGAAGAATACGCCAGTCGAGAATCCCGTCTTGATACTCGTGTCCTCGACATCGCCACCGAGGTCGGCAAAGTCGATCCCGAACTTCGCCCCTGCTCGCAGATTCTGACCGAGCGCCGGGCGGGCGGCCACAGCCAAGAGCATGGAAACCGCCATG
>JASFMO010000290.1:0-4926 GCA_050117535.1 Gemmatimonadales bacterium
TCCGGAACGACCAAGAGGAACTGGCCGCCGTAGCCATTCCCGGCGAACACGAGCGGACGCTGGCCGTCACGATCCGGCACCCACCACTGGTAGCCGTACCCGATATCGACGCGATCATTGCCTGGAGCGACATCCAGAACTACGGGAGTCGTCGACGCCGTCACCCACTCGTTCGAGATGATCTGCTGTCCGTTCCACTCGCCGCCCCTCAGAAACAGATAGCCGACTCGCGCGAGGTCGTGGGCCGACAGGTACAGGCCACCCTCGGTATCGGCCTCGCCGTCGGGCGTGATCTTCCAATAGAAATCAGTGATCCCGATCGGCTTGAAGAGCCACTCGGCAGTCCACCAGTCAGCCCGCTGCCCCGTGGCCTCGCGGAGGATCTTGCCGATGAGCACGCTGACGCCGTCGTTGTACTCGAAGACGGTTCCGGGGTCCGCATCCATCGGCTGGTCCAGTACGAACTGGATCCACGTATCGCTCGCCTCGAGCAGATCGGTGCTGTGCACTCCGCTGCCATATCCCCCCTCCGTGTGCCACTCGATGCCGCTCCTCATCGTGAGGAAGTCTTCCAGGGTGATAGCCTGCTTCCGGCGGTCCGAGGTGTCGTGCTCGTAGTCGCTGAAGTACTGAAGCACGGGAACGTCAACACCTTCGATCAAACCATCGTCGATCGCGATCCCAAGCGCCGCGGACGTGACGCTCTTGGTCACCGATTGGAGCGTGTGCAACTCTGTGTCTTGATAGTAGGGGTGCCACGCCGGGTGATCGTAGTTGTACTGGTGGTTCGTTGTATCGTACTGAGCTGCGATGGCCGCGTAGTCGTGCGAGAAGTGATGATCCGCGACGACACGTCCGTGGCGGATCAGTAGGAAGTGGTCCACCAACCCGTACTCACCGGCTTCGATATCGGCGACCAGCGAGTCGATGGCACCCTGATCGATGCCTTCGGCCGCCGCGCTGGAAGTGGACCACTGCTGGCCAGGCCAGACTCCATCGCCTGCAAGGTTATGCGGCCCCTCCTGGGCCGAGCACGCGAAGAGGAGCAGACCGGCGAGGGCGATCGGCCCTAGCCCTGACACACCCCACCTGTCAGTCATCATTGCGTTTCACTCTCAGGCTGCCCCGTTTGGCGTTCAACACCGTAACCACACCAATTATCGTGAAGAAGGCCCCGGAGTAGATCCTGCGGGCGCCCTCCGCAAAGACAAAGATCACGGCGGCCAGGGCTAGACTGACAATGCCGATAGCTAGTAGCGTCTTGTTCATAGCACCCTCGGTCACTAGTAGAAGCAAAGTTCGAAACGCTCGCCTGACGCGCTGTGACTCTTCAGTGCAGACGGTCCCGCTTGGAAGCCGGCAGTCCGCAAAGAACTAGGGCTCGATAGAAAAGCGCTTCTCCTTCCAGTCCTCGGTCTTTCGGCCGACCGGCGCGCGGATATCGGCCCGAGCGGCCAGGCGCCTTTCGGTGGGAACTACTTTGGAGCGAGTTTGCACAACTGAAGACCTCTGCAGAGGGCCTCTCACCCCGAGTCCTCATCCTCTCCCGTTGTCACTTCAAGATGGAGTCGAAGAGCCCGGCACACAACAAGCGCCGCCGAGCAATGCGTCGCGACCGTCTTCGATGAAACCGGGCGGTAAAACGTCTTGTTGAGAGTGACGAGTCTGAGCCATAGCATTGGGGTAACGGGAAGAGCCGAGTGTGGCCGTGGAAAGATTTTCCCTGGGCAGGGGGCACCCGTTGGTCACGGCCGTTGGTCGCCCACGCTTCCACGATGGCGTACCGCACGATGTCGCCAGACGACGCCGACCGGTGAAATGGCCTGCCTCAGACATCGACGCTCTTGCGACGACCGACCGGTCAACGATCTCCGATTGTTGCGAGCGATTATGGCTCCGAACAGGCTTACGGTGGACCGTCAGCGAGGTCACGGAGTAGTATTGGAGGGCATTCTGGCAGGGAGTACCACAACCACCCAAGACTTGGGGGATCTCGATCATGTCCACGACTCGCACGCTGGTAGTCTTGACCGCTCTGATCTTGCTAGGCGGCGCGCCGGAGCTCTTCGCTCAACGCGCCGAAATCGACAAGCCAGCGCCCGGCTTCACCCTTCCCGACACTCACGGCAAAGAGCACACCTTGTCCGACCAACAGGGGAAGTGGGTCGTGCTCGAGTGGCTCAACTACGACTGCCCGTTCGTGAAGAAGCACTACAACAGCGGCAACATGCCCTCCTTGCAGAAGAGCTTCACCGACAAGGGAGTCGTCTGGTTCGCGATCGTCTCCTCAGCCCCGGGTAAGCAGGGATACTTCGCGCCCGATGTGATGAACCAGCGCAGCGAACAGGCCAAGAGCGTGGCGACGGCGGTACTGATGGATCCCGAGGGGACCGTCGGCCGCCTCTACAACGCTCGCACCACACCACAGATGGTCTTGATCGATCCGGAAGGAAATGTTCTCTACAACGGGGCCATCGACGATAAACCCACGACCCGGCTGGAAGACGTCGACGGTGCCCATAACTACCTGATCGCCGCAGCCGACGAGGCCATGGCGGGCCAACCGGTGAGCGTTCCGACCACACAGCCGTACGGCTGCAGCGTGAAGTACAAGTAACGCTCGCGCGGGTCGGAAAGATCAGAGACACGGCACCCCGGCGTGTGTCGCCATGATTGAACGCCTCGCCGGCCTTTGCGCGCTGATGCTTGGCCTCCTGGCCCCCGCCGGCTCGATGGCCCAGGAGCCGCCGCCCGATGACCCCAGCCCCTACAGCGATGCGTGGCTGGTGTCCGAGGTCGCTTCCGTCCGCCCGGGCCAGCCGTTCACCGTGGGGCTCCGCCTGGCGATGGACGAGGGCTGGCATTCCTACTGGAGTAACCCTGGCGACTCCGGGATTCCCACCAGCCTGGAGTGGGACCTTCCCGGCGGGTTCTCGGTCGACACGATCCAGTGGCTGTATCCGTCGCGCATCGAGCGGCCGCCGCTCGCCAGCTACGGCTACGAGAACGACGTGCTCCTGCTGGTGGAGGTTCGGCCGCCTCGCGACCTCGCACCTGGAGACGAGGTGACATTAGCCGCCCGCGCCGACTGGCTCATCTGTGCGGAGATCTGCTACCCGGCGACGGCCGACGTGTCGCTCGTTCTACCAATCCGCGAGACCGCTCCAGAACTCGACCTGGATTGGGCCGAGGCCTTCGCCGACGCACGCGCCCGGCTGCCGGCGGCACGCGAGGGCTGGCTGTTCTCTGCGCGCCAGGTTGCAGACGGCTACGTCCTGGAGGTGACCCCACCTCCCGGCATCCGTGCCTCTCTCGCGGACTACCCGTTCTTCGCCGGTGACGATGGGGTGATCGCGCACGCCGCGCCGCAACCCGTGACCTCGACCGGTGACGGTTTCTCCATCCAACTGACCCGGTCCGAATTCTCGCTCGGCCCGCCGGAACGGCTGGACGGCGTGTTGGTGGTCGCCGGTCTGGACACCCGGGCACATTACGCGGCGCTAGCCGTGGCGCCGCCCGTTGCCCTGGACGAAGGAATCTCCCGGATCACTACCAAGGCTGAGGGCGGAGAAGCCCAGGCCGTGAGCCCCAGCGAGGATTGGAGCGAGCCGCTCACATTGACGCTGGCCCTCGCCTTCGCCTTCATCGGCGGCTTGCTCTTGAACCTGATGCCCTGCGTCCTGCCCGTCCTCTCCATCAAAGTGCTGGGTTTCGTCGAACACGGCGGCACGGACCCCGCCGGTGCTCGCCGCCACGGCGCCGCCTACGCCCTCGGCGTCCTGCTCTCGTTCTGGGCTCTGGCCGCGGTGATCATTCTGTTTCGAGCTGGCGGCCAGCGCTTGGGGTGGGGATTCCAACTCCAATCGCCGCTCTTCGTCGCCGGTATGGCGCTCCTCTTCTTCGCCCTTGGACTCGTGTTTCTGGGCGCCGTCGAAGTCGGCGCGTCCTTGACCCGGCTGGCGGCCTTCGGCCGGGGCGCCGGCTATCAGCAATCACTGCTCACGGGGGTCCTCGCCGTTGTGGTCGCCACGCCCTGCACTGCCCCGTTTATGGGTGCGGCGCTCGGCTTCGGACTGGCCCGGCCGGCCCCGCACGGCTTCGCGGTGTTCACGGCCCTCGGCGCCGGCATGGCCCTGCCATACGTAGCCCTCTCGGCTTCGCCGGCTCTGCTCCGCCGCCTGCCGCGACCGGGCCCCTGGATGGAAAGCCTCAAGCAGTTCCTCGCCTTCCCACTCTTCGCGACGGTCGTGTGGTTGCTTTGGGTCTTCGGCCGGCAGACGGGAGTGGACGGCGCTTCCCTGCTCCTCTTGGCGCTCACCCTACTCGGGCTCGCGGCCTGGATGTGGGGGCGCTGGAGCGTACCTCGAGCGCGGCCTGGAACACGAGGTTCCGCTCGCGCGATGGCCGTCTTGCTTCTCGTCTCGGTCGGCGCGCTTGCCTGGGTCGGATCGCGTCAGGTCCCGGATGCGCCGAGCACGCCATCGGACGACGCGTGGCAGCCGTTCTCGGTCGAGCGCGTCGAGGCGCTGCGGTCGGAGGGCCGCCCGGTGTTCGTCGACTTCACTGCGGCCTGGTGCCTGACGTGTCAGGTGAATGAACGGGTCGCGCTGGCCGACGCCACCGTTAGGACCGCGTTTCGCGAGAAAGACGTGGCGCTACTGAGAGCCGATTGGACGCGACGTGACGCGGAGATCACGGAGGCGTTGCGCAGCTTTGGGCGGAGCGGCGTCCCGCTCTATGTTCTCTACTCACCGGAGGGAAGCGTTGCTCCGCGCATCATGCCCGAAGTGTTGAGCCCTCGGATCGTTCTGGAGGCACTGGCGGGTCTCTGAGTTCGCCCAAGCGCGACGATCGAGGCCCTACCGCCCCTCTGACTCTAACCCGCTCCACGCGGGCCAGAAGTCACCCGCCGGGTGGTTCGTCAGT
>JASFMO010000291.1:0-4926 GCA_050117535.1 Gemmatimonadales bacterium
GGAGAGTTCTACCTCCTGTGTATATCGGGTCCGCGAGCCAGCCCTCAGACGATGGCTTGCCGTAAAGGTCTTCGCGCCGGCGCTCGCCGAGAATGCACGGGCGCGCATGCGGTTCGATCGTGAGGTCCAGGCCGTCGCGTCGCTGTCCCATCCCAACATCGTCTCGCTGCATTGGGCCGGGACGCTTGCGAACGGACTGCCATACTTCGCGATGGAATACATCCGGGGTCGGACTTTGGCAGACAAGCTGCACGTGGAAGACGTGTTGAGCGTCGATGAGACGCGGCACGTGATGGGCGAGCTCGCTTCGGCCCTGGTATTGGCACACCGCCGGGACATCGTTCACCGCGATGTCCAGCCGAGCAATATTCTGCTCGACGAAGATTCTGGCCGCTCGCTGCTCGCCGACTTCGGCTTCGCCCGTATCCTAGCCACGGCGGACACCCAAGTGCCACGGATCACGAAGTCGGGTGAGTTGATTGGCAATCCCACGTATATGAGTCCTGAACAGTTGAAGGGTCAGCGCATCACCGATCGATGCGACATCTACTCTCTGGGTCTGGTGGCATTCGAGATGTTGACGGGCCGAAGCCCGTATGACGCCGCTTCGCGAAGGGAAAAGTACGCGGCGCATATCGAGGCGAAGCCCCGGCCAATCGCGGATTTCCGCGGCGATGTCGACGAGGAGCTGCAGCAGCTGATTGCGCATTGTCTGGCCAAGCAGCCGGAGCACCGGCCGAGCGCCGCGGACGTAGTCCAGCATCTGGAGAGTCCAGTACCGCGACCACTACCGACGCCAACGCCGGATGAAGATGGCCGGAGCTTCTTCACCGAACTGGTCAGACGGCGGGTGCCCCACGTGCTAGCCATCTTCGCTCCAGCGGGCTGGTTGGTCGTGGAGCTGGTCCAGCAGATGGAAACTGCCGAGTTTCTTCCGGCGCCGGCACACCACCTCACGCTGGTCACCTACCTGATCGGCCTTCCGGGTGTCACGGTCGGCGCCTGGTTCCACGGCGAGGAGGGTCGCCAGAAGCGGCGGCGAGCGGAGGTCTGCTGGTATGCCATACTGGCCGTGATCTGGCTGGCCGTCTGTGCGATGGTGCTCTTCTAACAGTCGTTCGCGGAAGCCGGTCCGCAGAGAGGTAACGCTACGATGAATCCGACCGAGGCGCGGCAGCTGGCCGCTCGTTATGCTCCGATCTTCGCTCAGAAGGTCAGCCGTGAATGGAAGCTGGCCGACCAGATCGCCCCGGTGGATTTCGCCGGCTCGTACACGAGCCTGGCCGACAATCCGCAGGCGCTGGAGCGGTTGTATCAGCAGGATCCGGACTCGCTGATCGATGCCAAGATCTACTTCGGCGTCTGCGAGACGTCGACCCACTACTACATCATGTACGCCGTCTATCACGTGATCGATTGGTGGAAACGGGTGCGCCCGCAGGATCTCTACAATCTGATACGCGACCGCCTCGACGAGCACATCCACGATATGGAGGGCGCCCTGTTGGTCATCACCAAGGAGCCCAACGGACTGGTCGACGGCATCGTGACGGTCGCGCACAATAACTTCTATCTCTACACGCAGCCCAGAAAGCCGACCGCTGTCGGTGATTCCCGGCCCGCGCACACGAATAGCTTGCGGGTCGTGAAGTTCAACGAGACGGTAGACGGAAATATCTGGCTCGACCAGGCCACCGGTCGGGTCAAACTATTCATAGAGTCGCGCGGTCACGGGATGCGGGGCGATCACAAGAATTGGGGCGGCGGGGACGAGATCTGGTACTACCGCCCAAAGGACGAGACGGGTGTCCCGGGTACGATCGACCCGGGCGAACAGCCCAACACGAGTGCGTTGGAATACGAGCTGGTCGACATGTTCGCGCCGGGCGGCCTGTGGGATCACCGCTTCCACGACAAGGTCTTCCGGCAGAACAAGGACGGGAAGTGGGGCTTTGTCTACCGTGACAAGACCCGTTTGCGGGGAGGCGCGGCGAACCCGCCCTGGTCCTGGAACGATCACAACGACACGAGTCCGATCGGCGAGCTAACCACCGACCCGGCCCGGTTCATCGTCCGGTACGCTCAGGGCTGGGGTCCGGTGAGCGGGCAATACGTTTACAATCCATACCAGGACATCTGACGCGGGTCGGCGCAACGGACGGCGGCGCTACTCCAGTCATCTCGATCAGCTCGGCAAGGAACATGAGCCAGGCGGGGGCCGGCGATGAACGAATCACTGCGTGACCGGGCGCTTCGTTTACATCGGGAAGCGCCGCTCTCCGATGTCCACGTCCACACGTCCCTCAAGGCCTACCTCTTCCGACGGAACCTCTGGAAGCACCTCTGGTCGGGAAAGACATTCGACCCGTTCGCGTCGCGGTCGGACTTCGTGATGCTCAAGCGCGGCGCGGTCGGTGCCGCGTGGTCGGTCCACTATCTGCCCGAGCGCGAGCTGTTCGCCGACTGTTTTCTCGTCCGCTTGGCCGCATCACTGCTCATCCCCGATTTCAAACGGCTGGTCAGCGGGAGCGAGTTCGAGCAGCTACTGGCGATGCTGGACATCCTCGAGGCCGAGATTCGTAAACATCCCGACGAGGTGGAGGTCGCGTATTCGGTGGCTGACCTGGATCGGATACGGAGCGAGGGCAAGCTGGCGGTCGTGCACACCATCGAGGGCACGCACGTGCTGGAGAAGAAACTGGAGAACCTCGACGTTCTGGCCGATCGCGGCGTCGCGATGATCGCGCTGGCCCACTTCTATCCCAACGGCGTGGCGGCGCACGTGGACGGGATACCTACCGACATGTTCGTCCGCAAGCTGTGCCAGTTCGATCTTCGCATCGGCCAACAGGAGCCGCTGTCCGATTTCGGCCGGGAGGTGATCGCCAGGATGAAAGAGCGGCGCATGCTTGTCGATGTCACGCACTGTTCGCCGGCGGCGCGCGAGGCGATCTACAAGGAAGTTGGGGACGACCATCCGATCATGGCCAGCCACGTGGGCGTGCACCGGTACAACCCCGACCCCTACAATCTGAGCGAGGAAGAGATCCGCCACATCGCGCGCGGCGGCGGCGCCATCGGCGTCGTCTTCATCAGCTACTGGCTGGACGAGAACCATCCCAAGGACGGGGTCGAAGCGATCTGCAACACGATCGAGTACATCCGCGACGTGACCGACTCTTGGGATCACATCGTCCTCGGCACCGACTTCGATGGGTTCACCGATCCTCCCGATGATCTGCGCGACGCGTCGCACGTGTGGAAGGTGACCGCAGAGCTACTGCGGCGACGGGTGCCGGAGCCGGCAGTGAGCCAGATCTTGGGCGGCAACGCCCGGCGTATCCTCGAGAGGAGCTGGCGGTAACCGGTCGAGGGCTACTCCTCTTCCAACTCTTCCAACGTCGCCGGCCAATCTTCCTTCAGAACCCGCGACAGGGCGCGGTCGCGCAGCAGTTTTCCGCCGGTCTGGCAGCGGGCGCAGTAGTTCGTCTCGTTGTTGGCGTAGACGATCCGCTGGATCGGAGCGCCGCACTGTGCGCATGGCTGCCCGTACTTCCCGTGCGCCATCATGGCGGGGTGGAAGGCGGTAACCTTCTCGGGAAAGCCTTCGCCGACCTCAGCGCGCAGGCGCTCGACCCAATCGGCCAGCGAACGACGCGTCGCCTCGTACAAGACCGCGATATCTTCATCGCTCAGTTGCCGCGTGCGCTTGACCGGCGACAGCCGGGCGGCCAGCAGAATTTCGTCAGAGTGGGCGTTGCCGATCCCGCTCAGGATGCGCGGGTCGGTCAGGGCGCGCTTCAGCGTCCGGTTTTCCCGCCGCAACGCGGTGCGGAGCTCGTCGAGCGTGCAATCCAGCGGCTCGATGCCACCGCGCGCGAATTTTGCGAGCCCCGCTTCGCCGCGCACCACATGCAGCGCGGCGCGCTTCTGGGTAGACGCCTCGGTGAGCAGCAACGTTCCGGTCGGGAAGTCGAAAGCCGCGTGGCCATGCCGCTTGGGGACCTTCGCCCCCCGGTTCTTCCAGCGAAACCGGCCGGTGATCATCAGATGGAAAACGAGGAACAGGTCGTTGCCGATCTCCCAGACGATCCGCTTGCCGATTCGGCGCAGTCCAAGCACTTGCCGGCCCTCGGCGGCGGCGAGCGGCGGATCGTAAGTCTTGAGAAAGGATGGCGAGCGGTAGCGGACCCGTTGCAGAGGATGGCCCCGGATGCGGCGCTCCAGCGCCTCGATGTAGACGGTGACCTCGGGTAGCTCGGGCACTAACGCGCTCCCGATCGCGTCAGCCGTCGAATTGTCTCGACCATATCCGCTAGCGGCACGATCTGCTTCTCGGCCGCGTCGCGCCGCTTCAGCTCGAGCCCACCCGCCTCCAGTGAGCGAGAGCCGAGCGTCGCGCGCAGCGGAATCCCGATCAGGTCGGCATCGTTGAACTTGATGCCGGGGCTCGCGTCGCGATCGTCGTAGAGGACGTCGACCCCCGCGTTTCGCAAAGTCGAGTAGATGTCATTGGCTCGCGCCACCAGGCCCATGTCACCGCCAGTGATGGCTGCGAGATAGAGTTCGAACGGCGCGACGCTGGAAGGGAGGCGTAGCCCCTTCTCGTCGCGGTACTTCTCGGCCAGACAGGCCAGCACCCGTCCCACTCCGATTCCGTACGACCCCATCGCCAAGGGGCGAACGCTTCCGTTTTCGTCCTGGAACGTGGCGCCCAAGCTGGCCGTGTAGGAAGTCTCGAAACGATGCAGGCTTCCCAACTCGGTACACGGCTCGACCGCCAAAGGCGAACCGCACTCCGGGCAGGGCGCCCCCGATATGACCGCGGTGATATCCGTCACGATAGCGGCCCGGTAGTCGCGCCCGATGTTCACGTTACGGTAATGGTAGCCCTCTTGGTTGGCGCCCGAGATGAGGTTCGTGGAT
>JASFMO010000292.1:0-4909 GCA_050117535.1 Gemmatimonadales bacterium
CTAGACCCAGAGAGCAGAACATCTTGACCCCCAAGGCGTAACGACTTTGTATACTGCTGGGCCGAGCATCTTCCCGTGGCCCGGATTACGCGCCTTCCCTTTTTGACCCGCAGGACGGGGCCGAGAGAACCGTGAGCGGAGGCTCGATGAGTCGGTCAGCTGAACGTCCGTACGAGGCCGTCTTCACCAAGGCCGCGCAGGCGCTGGATCAGGATACGAAAGCGATGGCGGAGCGCTGGGCGGTAGCTTTCCGGCGTCGCGTCTCCGAACGCGGCGAGCCGTTCCCGGCCGGGCGCCTGGAAAAGGATGTCGAGGCGCTCGTCAAGGGCGTCGCGGCGGTACTAGAAGATCCCTGGAGCTACCGGGCGTTCCTGGGCAGCGGGGACAACCAGCAAATCGGTCGGGGAATCGCCGAGAAGCACGTGAAGGCCGGCGGGTCGCTGACCAGCGCTCTTGAGGCCTACATGCGGTTGCGGCAAGCGATGATCCTGGCCTCGCGCGACGTCTTTCGCGAGAGCGACCGCCCGTTCTTCGATCTGATGACGCGGCTGAACCGCTGCATCGACAGGGTCCTGTTCGCGATCGCCGAGGGCTACTTCGCGGCGTTTCAGGCCGAGATCGAGAAGCAGGCGTTGATGGATGCGCTCACAGGTCTTGGTAACTCACGCCGCTTCCGGGAAGCCCTAGCCGCGGAGCTCAAGCGCAGCGATCGGACCGGGCGGCCATTCTCGATCGTCTTCGCCGACGTGGATGACTTCAAGGACATTAACGATCGCTTCGGCCACGTGCACGCCGACCACACGTTGACGGCCATCGGCGACGCCTTGGCCACCGAGCTGCGGGGCAGCGACCTCGTCTGCCGGTGGGGGGGCGACGAGTTCATCATCCTGTTGCCGGAAACCGAGCGCCGTCAGGCGGGGATACTGGCCGAGCGTCTGAGAAAGGCGGTCGCCGGGGACGCCGCGTGTTCGGGAGCGACGATCTCGCTGGGCGTCGCCTGCTTTCCGGAGGACGGACGGGACTACGACAGCCTGGTCGCGTACGCCGATCGAGCGCTCTACGCCTCCAAGGGCCGCGGCAAGAACGTGGTGACGCAGAGCGCCGACGATTGAGAGTCAAGCCGCCTCGCTAGCTTTCCTGTTCCTCTCCGACGACGGTGATTCTGTTCATCCGCATCTGTTGCTTCAGCCGCCACTCGATCTGCAGCGCTAACTGGTAGCCCGGGTGATCCTTTGGTAGCAGGCGGTCGTAGCGCGAGTCTCGCGTCGGCGACGTGCCGGTGGGCCGGTTCGGCTGGTAGTATCCGGCGATCTGCAGGTTACCCGCCCGGTCGCCCGTGGCCGTGACCTGGAACGTGTAGACCACGCTTCGCTCCCTCAGCGGGTACATCTCCGCCTGGGGATCGCGACTGAGGGCGGCAATGTCGGCCCAGCGCGTTTCGACGTAACCGTCGTTGGGCCGGACCTGCGCCGTCGCGATGGGGATATCGGAGCAGACCTTGGCGACGATGTCAGTGATCTCCGCCGCCGACGCGCCAGCGTATTCCATCACGATCGGGTTCTCGGCGTCCTCTGGGATGGGGAAGTACTGGGGAACGCCGGAGCCTGCGCACGCGGAGAGAATAGCCGTGCCGAGCCATAGGCTACACGCTCTGATCATGGGCGTTGACCTCCTGTTCTCAAGCGAACATCGCCTTCGACCGATTCGGCGCTTTCCGTCATGGGGAACTCTAAATCTGACCGTGGGCCCCAGCAAGGCAACGCGAGACTTGAGCGGAGCGAGCGCGACGTGGCCATACGTGCGAAGACCGGAAGCAGCTCAGCTGCTTCCGGTCTTCGCACGCCTCGGCTTGTGAATCGACTCGGAGAATGCGGCCGAGTCGGTGCTACTGGCTCTAGTTCGTCGCGGCCGCCAGGTTGGCGTTGGCGTACGCGATGGCGTTGTCGAGCAGCGAAAGCGCATAGGTCGGGTTGTGGATGCCCAGGCTGCCATCATTGAAGACGAAGTAGCCGGCGTAGATGGCCTCGCGCTCCCAGACCAGCACGCCGTCGGCCTCGCTGTCCCAGTTCGCGTCCAGGTCGGCCCAGTCGATGTAGCCGAACAGCCCGGCCAATTCGTCCAACTTGCCCTGAACGGTCGTTTGCAGACCCTCGACGTTGAAGTCCGGGATGCCTATGTGGCAGGGCTCGCAGTTGCCGACGGTCGGCTCCCACGTGTGGAACGCGTGCTGGACGGTGCTGCCGTGCATCTCGGTCTCGCGTACCATATGGCACTTCACGCAGCCGTCGTTGATGTCCTGGTGCCCATGATCACCGTCATACACGTAGGCGGCATCGCGGATCTGGTACGAGCCGGCGCCGATGAACATGTCCATCTGTGGGCTACCGTGTGGCCCGAAGTGGGCGTACCCATCCGCGATCTGGCCCTCGACGTTGTCCGTGTCGCGACGGCCGTGATGGCACTGCGCACAAGTCTGAGCGGGACCGTAACCCTCCATCCGCGGAGTCTCGACATCGCCCGGCTCGTACGGATAGGTGTAGAGGACTTCCTGCGCGCTCGTGTTGCGAAGCTGTGCATAGTTGCCACCGCCGGCCTCGCCGACGTGCGGGTCGTGACAGGTCGGACAGCCGATGAAGCTAACCTCGTGCTCGAACTCGTAGGTCGCGTAGCGCGGGTCGTTGGCTCGGACGAACCCTTCGGACGTGTGGCAACCCTGGCACGACGAGACGTGCGCGTAGTGCTCGTCGTTGAAGGCGTCGATATCTCCGCCCGCCGCGTTCGCGTGCCCAGACTCGTGCCATTCCTCGATCTGTGTTTCGTGGCAATCGTAGCACAGCGAAGTCGACTCGCCGGTGGTCGGGTCGTCGTGTGTCGAGAACGAGATCTCGGGTTTGTGCGTGTTGAAGTCGGGGCCCATGGGTCCATGACACGACTCGCACTGGACGCCCTCGAGGGCGAGACGGCGCTCGGCCGCTTCGTCCCCTTCCACGCCATAGTAGTCGTCGTATCCGAACTCGTCGGGACCGCGGTTCTCGGGCGCGATCTCGGTGTCGCCGAACTCGACCTTCGAGTCGAAGCCCACGGTGTGGCACTGGAGGCAGTACAGGTTGTCCTGATTGTCGCCTAGGTCGTCGTAGGCGAACGTGTGGTTCGTCGTGAGCACGTTGAGGACGTTAGTCTGGTGACAGTGATTGCACGCCTCACCGTTGTCGCCCTGATAAGTGTACGGGCTGACGCCCGTCCCTGGCGGTCCCTGCGGCCCTTCCGGTCCCTCCGGCCCCTGAGGACCCTGGTCGCCCTCGCAACCGAACGAGGCGAAGGCCAGGGAGGCGGCAATGACCACCCCGAACCAATTACGATGCTTCATGCGTACCCCCTTGACGTTTGCTGATCCTCGCCGGGCCCGCCTGGGGAAGGGGCCGAGGCAATAACGACACAAGCTCTGACAGCGCTTTAGCATTAACCGTTCCGCGGACACCGGCTAGGTATACGACCGAACACGGCTTTTTTACTGCTCTACTGCCCCCCCCAGGGGGGGGGTGCCTAGGCGGTCCCGCGCCAAAGCGCCCCACGTGAGGCGACTTGCCCCGGCTGTGACCCAACCTACAGTAGTGAGAATGATTCTCATTAGGCTCTTGGCGTTGGATTTCTCACTTATTGGGGCCACTTGGTGTCGGCCTGCCTGAGGGCATGACGCCGTGCAGGCAGCACGCGCCGCTCATGGCCGGCGAGGGTGTTGCGCTTGTGGAAGAGGGCGCTGTATACTAGGGCTTATCAAGAAAATCAACCTTGAGAATACTCCGCCGATGGATGGGTGCCGGATGACGATTCGAAACACGGCGCTGCTCCGACCACTAGCGGTTGGCCCGGCGGCCAACGCCATTGGACTCGCAGGCAATGCTGTGCGAGCAGGCGGCGGCCCGAAATGTGCGGATTTTCGCGTCAATTCTGTCTGACCCAAGCAGTACAGTCAGCAACCTGGTACGCTGGAGGCGAGCTGTGAGGCAAAGAGCTACACACATACGACCCCTCCCGGTGGTTTTGCTGCTGGGCCTGGTGACGAGCGCCCTGATCGGGTGTGTCGATGAGGATGCCGTCTTCGTGGACCAGCCGGCGTTCCAGGAGCCCACCGAGACGTCCAACAACTTCCTGGGCTACGTACAGCCGGTCGACCAGGGCCGGCCCTTCTGTGGTAACTGCCATGCGACCTCGCAGGCGGACTGGGCCGCTACGGGCCACGCGCACGCCTGGGAGACCCTGCAGTCCAGCGGCAACGCCCAGTCGTTCTGCGAGCCCTGCCACACGATCTCGGAATACGGCAACCCGGTCGAGGGCGACGCGGGCTATACACTGGTGAAGGACGACCGCTATCTCGATGTGCAGTGCGAGTCTTGCCACGGTCCAGGTTGGGATCACGCCAACAACCCGGCGGCCGAGAACGCGCCGCTCTGCTCGATCGAGGCGAGCGTCGAGGCGACGACGGGCTGCGGCGAATGCCACAACGGAGCGCATCACCCCTTCGTCGAGCAGTGGGAAGCGTCGCGGCATGCGCAGGTCATCGAATTCGCCGCTCTGAGGGAGGATTGCGCACCCTGCCACGAAGGGAGAGTGGCTCTGGTGCAGAAGTTCTATGAGACATCGAACTACCTCGAGAAGGACGGCGAGGCGCTGATGTCAATTACCTGTGCCGTCTGTCACGACCCGCACGGAAGCGAATATCCCGGCAACCTGCGCGGCGACGTCGAGGTCTCCTCGCTTGACCACCTGTGCGTGCGGTGCCACGCGAGAAGTGGTCAGCCGCCCAACCGGCGCGGGCCGCACGCGGCGCAGGGGTTGCTGCTCCTTGACGAGGATGTGGGCTGGAGGCCGGCCGGGTTCGAGTCACCCATCGTGAACGCACACGCCGGGC
>JASFMO010000293.1:0-4909 GCA_050117535.1 Gemmatimonadales bacterium
AATCTGCTACGCGCTGGCAACGGCGCCGATGACCCAAATCCTGCGGTCCCAGCAGCCGTGCCCAGCCATGCTTCCGGTTTCGTTCGCCGCTTGGGCGTGAGCGCAGCCCGCTCTCTCGTTTCCATTCAGGCCCGACGCGCCGCTTGCTCGGCTCTTACCATCCTAGCAAGTTCAACGCGTCGGATCTTACCGCTCCCCGTCATGGGGAACGTATCCACAAATCGCACAAGGTCGGGCACCTTGTACTGTGCGATCCTACCTCGGCAGAAGTCCTTGACTTCGTCGCCCGTAACGATCGCGCCTTCCACAGGCAAGACGCAGGCGCAGGTGAGCTCGCCCTGGACCTCATCCTCCACCCCCACTACTGCCGCCTCCTGGACGGCAGGGTGAAGACGGAGGAGGTCCTCCAGTTCCCGAGGATAGATCATGTAGCCGCCGCGGTTGATCGTATCGCGTTTCCGACCGACCACATGTAGGTAGCCATCCTCGTCCACCATGCCGATGTCTCCGGTCCGAAAGAATCCGTCCTCCGTGAACGACCGATTCGTCTCGTCCGGCTGCCGGTAGTAGCCCTTCATGACATTAAAGCCCCGAACCGCCAGCTCACCGATCGACTCGACCGGCAGAACCGATCCGTCGTCGCCCAGAACCCTCACTTCGACACCATCCAGAGCACGGCCGACGGTGAAGTTCCGCTTGTCCACCGCATCCTCGGGACGCGTGATCGAGACCACCGCTGACGTCTCCGTCATACCATAAGCGATCTCTACACTAGGAACGAAACGATCCCGGATCTCTTGCACAAGGGTGTCCAGGGCCGGCGCGCCCGCCACGACACCGGCGCGCAGGCGTGATAGATCCAGCCCTTCCAGAACTTCGCTCCGCAGCTGCATCGCATACATCGTCGGGGCGCCATGAACCACCGTCGCCCCCACCGCCTCCGCCAACTCCAGCGATCCCGCCGCGTCGAATCGATCCAGCACGGCCACGGATGCGCCGACGCTCACGGCCGATATCAGGGCCCCAAGCCCAAAAATGTTGAACATCGGGATCGTAACGAGCGCCGTGTCCGCGCGTGTCATGCCGATCGCCTCGGCCACACGCGCGTTCGCCTCGACCAGGTTGGCGTGCGTCAACATCACGCCCTTCGGTTTGCCGGTCGTCCCCGCCGTGTACAGGATGGCGAACACTTCCTCCGCTGCGTCGATCGCCGGCCGAGCGAAATCTCTCCCCTCACCGCTCGACACCAAGTCCTCGAACTGGAAGATCCGATCGTCATACCACAGATCTTCCTCCCCCACCGTCACCAAGTACTGCAGCTCCGGAAGGGCGAACTGCATTCGCTCGAACAGCTCCAGGTTGTCATGCCCATCGTACTCTTCGGCGGCGATCACCACCGACGCCTCCGAGTTTCTCAGCATGAACTGAAGCTCGTGAGCCGAATACGCGGGGTTGAGCGGAACAACCGTCGCTCCGAGATTCGCCGCCGCCAAGACCGACACGACGAATTCCGTACCATTGGGGAGATCGATGGCGATTCGGTCGCCCGCCCCGACACCCAGGTTATGCAGTGCCGCGGCAAGCGCATACGCCTGGTCCTGCGTCCTCCCATACGAGAGCGTCGTCCGGCCGCTCTTCACGAGCGGCCGATTCGGACCTTCGGCGACACAACGGTCCATCAAGTCCCGCACCGACAGACCTTTGTAACTCGCTTCTTCGCGGATAGCTCCCCCCAAAGCGGAAGTTGGCGAATCGCAGCAATTTGACTAGAAAACTCCCGACCGTCAAACCTCTCTGGAGATCTAACCGAACACGACGGACCGCACGGTCTCGTCGTCAACCTCGTGCGTCCAGCCTTGCGCCGCCGACCCCGCCACCTCGCCGATTTCCGCAATCAGCGTGAATCGGCTCCGGCCGCCCTCCCGCTTCTTGTCCAACCCCAGCGCCCTCATGAAACGATCCGCGTCGAGACCATCCTCCAACTCGAACGGCAGCCCCGCAACCATCAGCACATTCCGCAAGCGCTCCGTCGTACCCGCCCGGGTCACCCCCATCGCCTCGCCGATGGCCGCCTCCATGACCATCCCCGCCGCCACCGCCTCGCCGTGCAGCCAGCTATAGCCCGATACGGTCTCCTGCGCATGGGCCACGGTGTGACCGAAATTCAGAATCCGACGGTAGCCGGCCTCCCGCTCGTCGCGACCGACTACCTCCGCCTTGATCTCTACCGAGCGCACGACCAGCGCCGCCAGTGCCTCCTCATCCCGGGCAAGAATTCCTTCGAGGCCATCGACCAGCCCGTCGAAATAAGCCACATCCCGGATCGCACCGTGCTTGAATGCCTCAGCCAGGCCGGCGACGAACTGGGGTCGTGACAAAGTCGCCAGCAGGCCCGGATCAACGAGTACCAGGCGAGGTTGATGGAAGGCACCGACCAAATTCTTCCCGGCGCCGGTATCGACGCCCGACTTCCCGCCGACCGAACTGTCCACCATCGCCAATAGCGTCGTCGGGATCTGCACGACCGGAACGCCGCGCATGTATGTCGCGGCAACGAACCCCGCCAAGTCGCCGGCGACACCACCGCCCAGAGCGATAATCACGCTGTCGCGACCGAAGCCCGCCCGCAGGAGACCATCGGTAAGCTCCGACCAGACCTCCCGCGTCTTGTTCCACTCCCCGGCCGGGAACCTGAACAGCGTGCTGTCCAGGCCGGCGTCGGACAACGCCGCGGCCAGCCGCTCGCCGTAGTGCTCTGCGACCCGCGTGTCTGAGATGACGGCGTAACGATGGGCTGGGCAGGCGTCCCCAATGATCGCGCCAGCCTCGTCCAGCAGACCTCCGCCGATCACCACTTCATAGCTGCGCTCGCCTTCAGGCGGCGTCGTCACGCTCACTCGACCGACTTCGTCCCGATTCCGATTCATCGATCACCCGTACTAAAAAGGACGATGACAAAACTTCACCTCAATCACGCTTCGATGACCGCAAGCTACTCCACTCAGGCATGGCGATCAAACCAGATCGAGATCATCTACCGAACATGCCCCCACCCAGAGACGACATCATCGTCAGAGCGACACAAAAAGTGTTTACAAAACTCTTTCCTTTTCCTTAAATTGTTTCTATCTTCTTGCGAGTTAAACCGAAAAGCGTAGCGCGATGTGTGATGGTGAGGATGTTTGGCCGAGCCGGAGTCGCTACCGTGTGCGATGAGTTCACACAGGAGAGATCACGATACGAAGCATCGTAAGGAGTGCAGATTCCGAAGCAGCGCTGCCCCGCCGCTCGGATGATCTCCGCATCGGTCTCGCTTTCAACCTGAAGCCGACGGACGATGCCTCCCTTTCTCCCGAACTCGAATCCGCCTCCAGCGACAGCCCTAACTCAAACAACAACAAACACTTACAGGAGTCGGCCGCGAGGACGTTTTCCGCCGACATCGCCGATACTTTTGCCGAGTGGGACGACGAGTCCACCATCGATGCGATCGAGAACGCGCTCTCTCAGGCCGGCGAAGTCATCCGCTTGGAAGCGACGCCCGACTTCCCAACTAACCTGCGCGACTCGCAGCCCGACATCGTCTTCAACTTCGCCGAAGGGATGGGTGGGCCCAGTCGCGAATCACACGTGCCCGCCTTCTGTGAGTTCTGGGGCATCCCCTATACCGGCAGCGACCCGCTGACGCTCGGCGTTTGTCTCGACAAGGCCCGCACCAAAGAGGCGCTCATCTATCACGGCATACCGACGCCCGAGTTCCAGGTCGTCGATGACCCGGCGAAGATTCGTCGCACACTCGAGCTGCCGGTCATCGTCAAGCCGCTTCACGAAGGTTCGAGCAAAGGAATCTCGACTCGCTCGCTGTGCAAGGACTGGGAGGAAGTCGAGAGTGAGGTCGCTCGTGTGATCGGTCGTTATGCCGAGCCCGCCATCATCGAGAAATTTCTCAACGGGCGAGAGTTCACCGTGGCCATCCTCGGAAACGATGGCGACGGGCGCGCGCTGCCTATCGTCGAGCTTGACTTCGGCGTCCTCCCCAGCGGCGCTCCGCCTCTCTACGGGTACGAGGCGAAGTGGATTTGGGATGGACCCCACTCGCCTCTCGACCTCTACCATTGCCCGGCCCGCTGTACGCCGGAGCTGCAGAGTCGCATAGAGGAAATCGCGTTGGCGTCGTTCAACCTGCTACGCTGTCGCGACTGGGCCCGCATCGACATCCGATGCGACGAATCGGACAATCCCCACGTTCTGGAGATCAACCCGTTGCCCGGAGTTCTCCCCGAACTGGACAACAACTCATGCTACCCCAAGGCGGCAAGGGCAGCCGGGCTGTCGTTCGACGAGGTCATCCTCGCCGTCCTCAGGGCCGCGGCGTCGCGCTATGGAATTCGCATTCCCGTCTGAGCGGCCGACCGTGAACGACGAGTCACGATCGGGGCGAGTCGCCGTGCTCGTCGATCAGATCGCCGAACGCGCCGCGGGCGCCGACGAAGTAGCTCCCGCCCAGGCGACCGCCCGCATCATGTCCGCCCTCGAGACGCTCGGCTACGAACCCGTCGAAGTCGCTCAAGACCCCGACAGGCTAGACGAGTGGCTGCGAAACGTGCTGGATGGTGAATTCGACCTGGCCTTCAATCTCTGCGAGACCATCGGCGGCCGCGCCGACGGCGAGCACCTGAGCGCCGCCGCCATCGAGTTGCTCGAGATACCGATGACCGGCGCCTCGTCCGCCACACTGCTCCTCTGCCTCAACAAAGCCCGCTGCTCAGCCATCCTGCGCGCCGACGGGCTCCGCGTCCCCGACTGGCGTGCCATCGACGAAGATGACCCGTTACCAAGGGATTGGAACCGCTTCCCCGCCATCGTCAAGCCGGCGGCGGAAGACGCCTCCAACGGAATCCACTCCCGC
>JASFMO010000294.1:0-4895 GCA_050117535.1 Gemmatimonadales bacterium
GTATTGAATCTGCCCCGCCTCGTCGATGGGGAACTGGCCGCTCAACTCCTGTCGTCCGAAGAACACGATCTCCAAAACGTCGCCGGGACCCAGGATGGCCGACGCCTCGCTGCGCATCGGCAAATCGCCTACCGGCCGCGCGTATTCCGGAATCTGGTAGGTGGGTGAGCAGCCGACGAAGCCGGCGCAGAAAAATAGGAAGACGACGCGCACGTCAGACCTGCCTCGCGTCCTCAGCGTCATCGGCCGGTGGGTGGACGGACTCCAATACCGATTCGAAGCGGGCGGTCAGAATCGACCGCGCATAGCTCGTCTCGGCCGCGCAACGGCCGCGCGAGCCCATCTCGTGCAACTCGTCGCCGTCCAGCGACGCGGCGCGCACGAAGTCCGTCAGCCCCTCCACATCGCCGGGCGCGCCGTACCATCCGCAGGCGTGCTGGCTGATGACGCGCGCCGTTTCGCTCTCCGACTCGGCCAGCGCCGCCATCGGCGTGCCCGAGGCCAGGATCCCGTAGATCTTGCTGGGCACCACCGTCCCGAACACGCCCGACCGCATGGGGACGAGGTGGAGATCGGCGGCGCTGAGCGACTGTGCCAGTTCGTCCTTGGGCTGGAACGGAAGCAGCAGCACGTTGGTCAACCCCTCCGTCCGTATACGCTCTTCGATGCGCGGACGCGTCGACCCGGCCCCGATCAAGACGAAGGCGATCCGCGGGTCGCCGCGCAGCTGCGCGGCCACGTCCAGGGCCGCCTCGAGGTCCCAGACGTAGCCGAAGTTCCCCGAATACATGACGACGAAGCGGCCCTCCAGCCCATGAAGGCGGCGAAACTCGTTGTCCCGCTTGACCGGGTGTATCGCCTCGGTGTCGGCCCAATTGCGAACGACGGTCAACCGTTCCGCATCCACACCTTTCCGCAGCAGTCGCTCCGCCATGTCGTCGCTCAGGGCGACAATTCGATCGGCGCCCGCCAGGATGGCCGCCTGCACGCGCCGGAAGGGCCCCGCCAACCATCGTGGCGCCATCCCCACCGCCTCGGCCACATCGGGATACAGGTCCTCGCAGTAGTAGACGAAGCTCGCCCCGAAGCGCCGCTTGAGATGAAGCCCCAACAGCCCCAAGAACGGCGGGTCGGTCATCGATACCACCACGTCCGGTTTGTCCACCCCGCGCAACGCCAGAGCCGCCATGGCGAAGAAGCTGACCTGGTTGACGATGCGGCCGGCCGGGATGCGCTTCGGCAGGCGTGTGCCCCAGGCGCGCCGTACCGCCACAGGGCCCGAAGTCTCATGCCGATAGGGGAAGACACGACCTTCGAGGCCGTTGGAATACGGGACGCCGCAGACGACCGTGACCTCGTGGTTCCGGCTGAGGTCCCCGACCAGCTCGTGCAGGTACTGGCCCGTCGCTTCCACGCCGGGAGGGAAGGCCCGGTTCAGGAACAGAATCCTCATGCTAGACCCGCCCCCGTGTCCGTCTCCCGTCCGTCAGCCAACCCGGCTGCCCTCTTCGGGTGCCGCCCCTGCGCACGCGCTTGTCAATCAAGTCGAGCATCGGGCATCCAGAGTGGTAAAGGCATAGAACCGCCAAGAACCGTTGACCGGGCGTACGACTCCGGGCGTGGCCCAAGGACGCTCACAGGGGGAGAATCTACTGTAGCCCATCGCCCGGCGCCGTGTCAACATCCGTTTGTTCGCCCCTGCCGAGTTACGGCTGTCGGCCGATTGAGAGATCGATAACGGTTCCGAGGCAGGGTTTGCCAGCGGATGAGTCCGCTTCCCACCGGCCGCTTCGCGTCCGGGTTGCCCCGACGGCTGTCCGGCGGGAGATTGACCATGGAGGTGAGCGATGCACGTGGACGTCTCGAGACGCCGGTTCACAGACGGCCCGACTCGCAACGCCCGCGCGATGCCCCCACCGGAATCTTGACCGCATCCCCGATGGGGAGTAGCATCACAGAATGCTAGACGAGGCTAGACAGAAGCTACTGAACGAAGTCGAGGCCCTGAACCACGAGCTCAACGTGGTGCTTCCCAAGGTCCTCGAGCGGGCCCGGGAGCACGGCGATTTCCGCGAGAACGGGGACTACCAGGCGGCCGTGGAGCGCCAGCAATTCATCCAGTCGCGACTGGGCCACCTCTCGCAGCGCTTGAGCCGGCTCTCCCAGATCGACCCCGCCGAGATTCCCCGGGACCGGGTCGGACTGGGCTCACGGGTCACCATCCGTGACCTGGACACCGACGAGCGGGAGGTCTGGGAGTTGGTGATCCCCGATGCTCTGGATGTGGACGCCGATCACATCTCGGTCTCATCACCTCTGGGACGCGCGTTGCTGAACCGCAAGGTCGAGGAAACGATGACCGTGGACCTTCCGAGGGGAAGCCGCCGGTTACGGATCGAGGAGGTTCTCACCTTCCACGATCTGCTCGACGAGTAGCCTTTCCGAGACGCCGGGCCGACGAATCCGGGGCGCCCGGCTCGCTTTCACTCCTGACTTTACTTTCCCCGCAGCGACCGTTGATCCTTCGTTGATCGCAGCATGCCACCCTCCCTCCCGGTCGCTCGCCGCGTCCGGTGAGGGGAGGTATAATGTGGAACGTATGTCGACGACGCGGATCACCTGGCAGGACGCCCAGCTCATGCCGGAGGACGGCAAGCGCTACGAGGCCATCGAGGGGGAGTTGTACGTGACCCCCCATGCGCGACCCGATGAGGAGGCCCTCGCGATCCGGCTGGCGTCGCTGGGTCCGGCCGATCTCCAAGTGAAGGCGGAAAGGAGCGAAGCAGATCGCGGGGCTGTCGGCTATGGCGTCCGCACTTCCCACCACGCATCGATCTGCGCTTTGCGTCTCAGCCCCGAGCAGTCGTATCGGAAACGCGCGGTTCCATTGATTTTGTTGCCGTCGACGATATCGAGGTTGCCCGGCCTGTCGGGCGCGTCGTAGCAGAGGATCTGGCCGTCGATCAGGGGATTCCCGTTCACCTGGCATTGGCCGTGGGCGTAAATCGTCCCCTGGTAGTTCGTCGTCGCGCCCGACGCGTTGCCGGCGATCTGGACGTCGCCGCCGGAGACGATCAGCACGTTCTCGCTGTGGTCGGCACGGACCACCGGGGTTCCGCCCAGCTTGACCGACCCCGTCGCCGCGATGGTGATGGACAGCGGACTGCCGGGATCACCCAGGTTGCCGTTCACCTCGACGTTGCCCGAGACGCAGACCGTGCCCGGCACCGCGGCCTTGGCATCCAGCGAATACGTCTCCTTCCCCGCGTCCCACTTCCACCCCAACGCGCCGGGTCCACCGGCCGGAACGCTGGTGTTCTCCCCGGACGCTCCCACACTCATCACGTTGCCGCCGGCCAGCAGGTAGTCGGCCTCGTCGCAGAACTGGAACGGGTCGAGCGGCGGGATCTCGATCGGCGCCTGGTAGCCCGGCTCGACCACGTTGCCCTCGGCATCGTGAACCGTCCCCGTCAACAGCACCGTATCCGAGGCGGACACACGGCCGTCCACCACAGGGCTGCCGCCGATCCTCAGCTCGCGATTGGCGTGAACGCCCGCGCAGTCGCCCACCACTTCCACACTGCCGGGTACGTGCAGGTCGCCGTTCGTGGCGATGGCCGGATAGGTATGCGAGGCGATCACGACACGGAGATCGGCCGTGCCCTGGTCATCCGTCTCCCCCCGGCATTCCGCCACCAGTCGGTGGTTCGAGTCGCGGTAGGGACTGCCGCTCGGGTCCTCCGGATCGTTGGCCAACCGGACGTAGTAAAGCCCCCGATCCAGCCGGATGCCGTCGGGCACGAGCGCGATCGAATCGGCCAGTTCGAGTTGCCCGGCCAGGACGCCGTCGTCGGCCGTGTTGGCGACCCCGTCCGGACCCACCAGCAGTTCGGTGTAGTCGCGATCCTCCAGCGGGCCCCTCAGCAGCGCCAGCGCGTGCGCCGCCCCGGCGTCCGCCAACATCAGCGCCTGCGTTGCCGAGCGATGGTTCACGGCGGCCCGGTACTCGACGGTACCGACCGCGGCCAGACCGGCGCCGATCACCGACAACAGCACCAGCCCCAGAATGACCGCGATGAGCGCGATCCCCGACTCGCCTTGGACCCGGTTCGGCCGCACCACTCAGCCTCTCGAGTTCCTCAGGCGCACGTCGCCCGAGATCGATTGCGCACGCCCGCCCGGTCCGTGCGAACGGATGGTCACTCGGGCGGCCAGCGCCCGCTCGGCGATACGGCTCCGGTCCGTCAACCCGTTGCCGTCCCGGTCGAAGTACTCGAACCCCAACGCCTCGACGCCCACCAGGTAGGGCTCCTCTCCGCCCGAGGCGGGCTCGAGCACCATCATCGTATCACCCCGAACGAAGAAAAGGACATCCTCACCTGGATCCGCCGTGTCACCGTCCGGCGGGTTGAAATCGGCCCGCAGCCTGACCGAGTCGAAGCGGCCATTCCCGTCCGGGTCCGGGTCGATACCGCTGATCGGCACACCGGTCGGGCTGCCGCCGGCCAGCCGGATATACCGTGACAGCATGAGGTGGGCGTAGCGCGCCGAGTTGACGCGGGTCGAACGGGCCCGGCTGTCGACGAAGCTGCGCTGAGCCTTGACGATCGTACCCACCAGAGGCGACATCAGCGCGCCGAGCAACACGAATGACACCAGCATGCCCACGGTGCTGAAGCCCGCGGTTCCCTGTCTCGTCTTCCAGTTCGGCGACATCAGGGGCATGACCTTCCGTTAGCGATGGACCAGTTGCGTGGATAGCTGAACCCGGCGGGCGATGGCCGGGAATGTCGTCTTCGCGACGACCGTGACTTGCAGCGCCCCGGCGGGACCCGGCCGCACCATCCAGCGCCGTTCGACCGTTCTTCCCACCTCCTCCACGCTGTCCCAGTAAC
>JASFMO010000295.1:0-4869 GCA_050117535.1 Gemmatimonadales bacterium
GTAACGGCGGCTCATAGGCTCGCGCAGCCCGAGGATGCGCCCGGCGATCTGGTTGGTGGCGTGGTAGTCGAAAAGCAGCCAACCGTCCAGCTCGCGCTTGCGGAGCGCCGCCTGAATGGCCTCGAGCTGCTCAGGATCGAGGTAAGCTCGTTGGGCTGTGTGAGCCATGACCATGTCCTTCTAGCCCGCGCTCTTCACGACTTCGCGGGCAGGTTCTTGGTCCCAACGATCAGAGACACTCCGATCGTTCGCTCGGGTCCCAGCAACTTGAGGATTCTCGACTCGCGCCTCAGCGCGCCCTTGAGACCGCGCCAACCCCATCGACGCCAGGCGCGCACCAGGATGGCCAGCTTGCCCGACAGGGTGTTAAGCTCGGCCGGACTCCTGAATGTGCGGCCACGCACCAGGAACGAAAAGGCCTCATCCGACCAATCTTCGACGAGCAGGTCCCCGACGTTGGCTTCGAGCAATGCGCGCTTCCACTCGACCAAGAGAAGCGGCGTGGCACCCAGGTGTTGGATGAGTATCTCGCGCTGCTCTTCGTCGACCTTGCCCGTCCAGGTTAGGCAGATCAGGGCGACTTGGCCGCCCGGCCGAGTGACCCGGGCCAGCTCGGCGACGGAGCGGAACGGGTCGGGCTCGGCGGCTACGCCGAGCTCGCCGATCGTCAGGTCAATGACCTGGTCCTGTAATGGCAGGTCGGACAGCGGAGCGGCTTGAAAGTGTAGCTGGGTCGAGAGTCCGGCCGCGCGGGCCTGCTCTTCGGCAACCTCGACCAGTTCCGGGTCCGGATCGACGCCGACGACGTCGGCGTCGTAGGCGCCGGCGAAGAACTGCGCCACGGCGCCCAGCCCGCTCGGGACAACCAGCAGCGATTTCGGGACGGTCTTTACGAGGCCGGTGCGGGCGGCGATTCGGCGGTACAGGTTCTGGTCGCCGCGCGAGAAACCCTTCGAGCGGCCGAGTCGCACCCAGTCGATCATCGACGGCCCTCGCTTCTGGGCCAGCGGTGTGGCCACCGCCCGGGCTGTGCCTGGATCAGCGCCAAGAGGCATGGGCGACAGTATAGACGCCGCCTTGAAGGGGGTCAACTGAGGGCGAGGCCGGCCAGCCCCTGGATATGCGCGAGGCCGCATCGCGCTAGATTCGCCAGGTCATAGCCGCCCTCCAGGGCCGAGACGAGGCGCCCGGCGCAGTGGGACTCGGCAATCTCGGCCAAACGGCTGGACAGGGCATGATAGTCGGCGGGGCCCAGCGTCAGGCCGGCCAGCGGATCGCCCGCGGCGGCGTCGAAACCGGCAGAAATGAAAATGATATCTGGATGGAGGCGCGAGAGCGCTGACTCGAGACCTTCCTGCCATTGCTCGACATAGCGGGATGCGGGCAGCCCCGGCGGCACCGGGAGGTTCAGCGTGCGATCGGTGCCGGCGGCGCGGCCTCGGTCGTGGCGCTGGCCAGTCCCAGGGTAGTGGGGAGACTGGTGCATCGAGAGGTAGAACACGTCGCCGTCCTCGTAGAAGATCGCCTCGGTGCCGTTCCCGTGATGGACGTCCCAATCCACAATCAGCACGCGCTGCATGCCTTGGGCCTGCGCGTAGCGGGTTCCGATCGCCACGTTATTGAATAGGCAAAACCCCATCGCTCGATCGACGGTCGCATGGTGGCCCGGCGGACGAGCTAGGCAGAACGCATTCTTGGCCGAGCCGGACGCGGTGGCGTCCACGGCGGTCAGTACTGTCCCGGCGGCGGCCAACGCTGCATCCCAGGAAGCGGCGGAAACGACGGTGTCGGCGTCAAGGTATTGGAGTTGGCCCGAATCGCCGGCCGCAGCTACGGCTCGTTGGACCGCCTCGATGTGCGCTTGGGAGTGAGCCAACGCGATCTCGGTAACGGAGGCTGGGCGGCCCTGGATGTGCTCGACGCGCCCGTCAGAGACGGCTACGGCCGAATCCGTCGCTGCGAGTAAGG
Organism: Gemmatimonadales bacterium; assembly: GCA_050117535.1. Lineage (GTDB taxonomy): Bacteria > Gemmatimonadota > Gemmatimonadetes > Palauibacterales > KS3-K002 > JASFMO01. The sequence continues at coordinate 1,969 of JASFMO010000295.1, forward strand.
CCTCCAAGCGCTGTGCGCGCTCCGGGTGACCCGGGCCGGTGTCGTGCCCGGCGCAATCGGGGTGAGAAATGACTAGTGTGCTCGTAGAAGTCCTTCCCGTTCTATCAGGTTCGCTGCTCGCTCAGCCGCGCAGCAGTCGCCCCGGCAGTTCGGAGTGTCGGCGCCAAAAGTAAGCGATCATCGATGCGACGGCGACAAGGTTGCCGAGAAGCACGGCGGGCCAGGGTACAGCTCCGAAGATCGGCTCCACGAAGGCGAGCACGTACGTGTAGTAGACGAATTCGAGGAAGACCACCAGGAAGAAGAAGCCCGGAATCAGGAGCGGCGGTGTCCCTGGCTTCGACCGTTGGCGACCGCATCGGAACGTTGCCATTAGCGCCGACGTTCTGCCGGAGCTGGGGTGTGGCGCGGATGCTTGAGCGGCCTTGGACGCGGGGTCGGTACCGGGGTCTTTCTGCTTGGATCCTGGTTCCTGCGCTTCCCTGGCACCTGCGGCGGGCCGGAGCGCTTCCGGGGTCGCTTAGCCCCGGCGATACCCCAGCGGCCCATCAGAACACATCCAGGGTCGGCATCCTGGCCCGAAGGTACTGCTCGCAATCGCGGATGGGATAGAGCAAGACGTGCCAGCGCGGGTCCGGAAGCGCCAGAGGGGCCGTTTCCGCCAGCAGCCAACGGCTCACTTCGTCGGCCAAGTCAAGCGTCTCGTCCGTGGCACGGCCCTCTATCCGCGCCAACCCCCAGTAAATGTCGTGAAGGGCGGGCGCCCGAAGCCGCAGGTACCAGCTGTACACTTCGCCGACCTCGGGGCGAACGGGCTTGAAGGCCGAGGATCGCACCCCATCCCTCATCGCCAGCACCTCGGCCATCGCAGTCGGGTCGAGGAACTGCGTGCGGTGGCTCTTCACGAGGCCCACCGCTCGACCCGTCTTCAGCAAGCTGGGCTCTACCGCTAGCCCTCCGTCGACCAGCATCCAGCCGCTGTGGGGCCCCGCCTCAGCCCAACGCTTGGCGAGGCGCCGCTCTATCGCGGCTCGGTGGAATTTCACCGCCGTTCGACCGTTTTCCGCCAGCCGGATGGGATGAGGTTCCTCAGAATCGCCCGCGCTGTCGAGCAGGACGTCGCTCGGGAGGTCGAGTTCGAGCAGCCGTCCGGGGTCGAGAAGCTCGTGAGGAAACGCGAGTACTTCCCTCTCAATGGCGTCCCAGGTGGCGAAGTCGCGCGCGTTACGGCGGCGGATGACGGCGGCCACGTAGCCGTGCACGAGCGGAACCGTCCCGACGTAGCCACACACGCGCGTGAACTCGATTCCGTCCAGGAAGAACTCGAACTGTGAATCCCCAGGGTAACCCACGGATCGCGTCTTGAACGACCCGTCCCCCTCGACGATTTCGGCCTCCCCCATGGCGGTGGGCTCGGCCGGCGGGTCGGGCTGCGGACCCGCAGCGGCGACGGGCCGCCAGTCGCTGCCGAGGTGGTGTCCCATCTGGCGCAGTCGTCGCCAGACGACGAGCGGCGGGCTGTGTTGATCCGCCTGCCGTTCTCGTCTACTTTCGCCGTTGGCGAACTCTTTGGGAGGCATACCTGAATGAATAAGGTGTCGACGGATCGGCAACAACGGTGCCCTGTGCGCATCGGGCGGCGTCTATGGGTTGCGGTGGCCGTGCTAGCCTCTTTGCCGCTCACGGCTTGCAAGATCGAGTGGGGCGGGGTTCAGGTTGAGGCGGGCGAGCCGGAGTACGAGAGACCCGTGGCAGCTGAGGCGACCGGCGATACGGTGCCGGAGGCTGTGGAATTGGGTTTGCCGACCGGGCCCGTGCTGTTTCACGTCCGTCGCTTGAGTGTCACGGGCGATGCGAGAATCGAGCCGGTGGCCGAGCTGACCTCAGAGGGCCTTAACCCAGTTGGACCGCAACGCGCCGAGCATGCCGAGGAGTACATCGCAGGATTCGTTGACCGTTTCTACGAGGTCGATGACGCCTACACGCTGTTCCGAGGTGGAAGCCGGGCAGGGACCTTTTACGCGCGAGCGCCGGCGGTGAGTGGTTCGGGCGTCTGCTTGAGTCTAGGCGCCGAGGGAATCCTGGAGCTACGCCCCGTGGCGGACACGATGAGCGAGTTCTTCGCCTGGCCCGCAGGCGCGCGGATCGGCGCCGACAGCGTGCCGGAACCCGCGTACCGGGACGACATGCGGGCGATGGCGCAGGTGTTGGCACGGCAGGGCGTGAGCGAGCGCGGACTGCCCGGGTCTTGGCGCTTTCAGGCGCCGGCCGACTTTCGGGCGCTCGACGTCGGTGAGGGCCAGTACGGCCTGGCGGCCACGTTCATGGTGCGCGATTCGCTGGGCTCTGGCTCCCCGCCGGACTCGGCGGGCATGGCCTTTGTGGTCGCGGACTACTCGCGTGCCGTCGGCTACTTTCCTTTGTTCTTCGAGGCGTCTTGGTACGGTCCGGGCCAGAAGCGGGCGCTGCGTTGGGTCGATGCGCTCGACCTGGTCGGCGACAGCGGTGTGGAGTACTTGCTGCAAGGTTTCGGCGACTCCGGTAGCTGGTTCGAGGTCGTGGCGGGGGACGACACGGCCAGGGCCGTGATCTGGTCGAGCCGCCGCCCAATCTGCGAGGCGCAGCCGCCGGGCCGTTAAGCAACAACTGAGAGTGATGGTGGAAGGGCGAGCCAGCCTGACACGGACTGGCCCGCCCTGGTCTTGGACTACTTGCGTGGCCGGCAGAATCCCCGAACCGATCAGCTTCCGCGCACGAAATCCGCCTCCATCAGCGACTCGTCGTTTATGTCATCGTCGTCGAAGTCGAACAGCGTCACGTCCTCGAGCCTGACGGACAGATTGTTACCGGACAGTGTGAAGGTCCCCGACCACACCTCACCGGGTTCGTCGTCGTTGGTCA
>JASFMO010000296.1:0-4863 GCA_050117535.1 Gemmatimonadales bacterium
GGCGCGCGCGATGACGATCCGATGATATCCGAGCCTTGGGTGGACAACACTTGGCCTTGACGGGGTCGCCAAGGGCGATCATGTTGCTTCAAGAGCGTGCCCATTCCCTACCAAGCCTACTCTGCGATTAGCCCACGGCGCCGGTCCTCGGAGCGGTCATGCGGCTGTTTGCAGATGTCTTTGGCTGGTTTTCTTGCCAACGCCACGCGGGTCTCGTCGCCTCGGTTTTGGTGCTTCTACTTCTGAGCTGCGACTCCAGCACGGAACCTCCGAAAGCACTTTCCGCATCTATCGTACCGGCGGACACGACTATTTTCGCCGGTGACGCACTGACGTTCCAAGCCGTCGTTGAGTACGAGTCTGGGCCGCAGCCACCGGATACGGTTGTGTGGTCAGTGTCCGACGCGACTGTTCTCAGCATTTCGGTTCTCCAAGACAGTCGAGCCTCTGTCACCGGGCTCGAACGAGGCGTGGGCCAGGTCATTGCTCTGATCAACGAGGAGTTCATTGACAGCGCCGATGTCACGGTGGTGAAACCGGGGGACCTCCGCTGGCACGCCAGCCTGCCCGACGGTGGTGTGGTCCCGCCCAGTTCGCCCGCGCTTGACGCACAAGGGCGTGTCTACCTGTCCCATCGCGGTGGAGGCGGGCAAGAGTGGCTCAGCTCATTTGAACACGATGGGCGGCCAGTGTTCACCGTTTCCAGCTGTGCCTCGAGGCTCTCGCCGAGCGTCACCTCTGACGGCAGTGCGTACACGACCGGCATTGGCTGCACACAGCGACACGAACGTGATGGCACCGTGGCTTGGACTGTACCCTTCGGGACGTTTGACGGCGGATTGGCCGTGGCGACAGACGGCTCTGTCGTCATCCTCCAAGCCCAGAACGCCTATCTAACCCGCATCTCTCGGCAGGGTGACGTGCTGTGGGAAGATACGCTCCACGAGGACAGAGCTACCCAGACGGCGGCCCCTTCCATTGCACGGAACGGTGATATTTACATCGGCTGGAGGCCCCAATTCGGTGGCCCGCATTGGCTTTCGCGAGTGAGCCCACTTGGCAACATACTCTGGACCGTCCCGGATGTGGGCTACATGTACGGTGCCGGCGCCGTGCCCGTGGGGGATCGGATTGTGTCCGCCACGCGCTACGGCAATGTCGGTATTCATGATACCAGCGGCGTCCTGATCTGGGAACGCGAGTGGGGCCAGGTCACGACGGCAGGCGTCTCGGAACCGGTGGTCGATCTGGATGGGAACATCTACATCCAATCAAGCTACGCGCTCATGAGCTACGACGCGGCAGGTGAAATCCGCTGGTACGCGGAACCCTTGGGCTCGGATTGCGGCTTCGGGGTTGGAGCGCCCACGCTTCTTGCGGACGGGCAGCTACTTGTGCAGTGCAACGTACCCGACGGGACGGAACTGTGCGCCGTCGATGCGGCGGACGGTGCGGTCGCTTGGCGGAGTGGCACGAATGGAGGGATCTGCGGGTCACCCGCGGTTTCGCCGGATGGCACCATTTATGTGGCCGCGGGCACCGAACTTTTGGCTCTGTGGGGTCGCGTGCCACCGCTCACGGAAGGCTGGCCCACCCAAGGCGGTAGCATGCGGCGCCTTCATCTTGAGCAATGACTCTAGTGCAGGGATACGCTCTGGAGAGAGTCGGGGGCAGGTTATGAGAACGGCAATGCCGGTTCAGACAGGTGTAGCGTTGGCCGTCTGCAGCGTATATATCGGTGCTTTCGCGGCACTGTCGTGCGGCGAAACCCCGACATCGCCTCGGGTACGGGATCTACTACTTTTTACTCCTCGAGCCGAGATGATCGGAAGTGATTCCTGTGAACTGGGCAAGGAGTGGAAAGAGGAACAGCATGTTGACACTTTGAAAACTAGCTTGACCGAGCCTAGCATATGCTGGGAATATGCAGAATCCACAAAAGTGTTTGTGGACTTCACGTATGCATTCGAGCCAGGCCACCCCGGCTCGGGATACTGGTGGCACCTCGTCAAGTTCTACGAAAAAGACATCCGCTGCGATACTGCCCTCGATCCAGATGGTGCGGTGTTATTGTGGTCGGCCTACGTGGACGACCATGATAACATGCGTAGGTTCAAGGATACTATTACTCTTCCGGCAAGTCCGCGATGTGCGTTTGTAACACTTGAAGCAGCTCTCACGGAAGACGGCTCGTCTGATGACTACGTCTATCTGAGAATCATGACTGAACTCAGCAACATACCACCCGAGTCAGTTACAGCTGAGATCGAAGGCTTGAGCGTCAAGTTGAGTTGGCTGCCGGGAGTGCCGGTCCCGACACAGGTGAAGCGAGAAGACACAGTCTTGGCGGTTGTGCACGATTCGCTCAATACCTTCTCCGATTCGAGCTTTTCATACGACACGAGTTACGTCTACTGGCTTCGCCATTACATCTCAACGATGGATGTCTCAGGCAAAGCACGAATCACCGATTGGTCGGATAGCGTGCTCATACAGATACCGCCGCAATTGAGAGCCGGCATTCAAGGTGACAGCCTGGTAAACAAAGGTGACGAATGCACGTGGTCGGATGCTTCGACGGGTGGTTCGGGACTTTACAGCTATCAGTGGTCTGGTCTGTTCTCGGACACGGCACAGATGTTCACGACTTCGATTGACGATAGCGGCTGGCTGTATCTAACCGTAACGGATGAGAACGGCTGGTATTCGACGGACTCGCTGTATATTGAGGTGGGTAAGGGCTATCCGGAGTGTCATCTGCGATAGGTCTGGCTGATGAAGTGGACCTCAGGTGCAGCTGGCACAGGACGTCGTGAGCACAAAGTAGCCGCCGGACTTGCCGCGCGTATTTGCCCTGTGGCTGACGCCTCCTTGTCTCCCAGCGCCAGAGGGTGCTCTCGTCTACACCCAGCGTACCCGCCAGCTTGCGGCGGGATATTCCATGTACCCGCCGGTAGGCCTTCAGACGCTTCGGTAAGGAGTCTCCGACCGAGAAGGGCACATAACCGAGGAATCGGATAATCGCGGGAATATGCCGGATCGCCGGTTCTCGGTGGCCTTTTTCCCAGTTCATTATGGTGGTCTTGTCAACACAAATGAGCAACGCAACCTGGTTTTGTTGCAGGCCTTGGTCCAGCCGCTTTTTCCGGATATGATCGCCGATCGTATTGAGCTCCCTTGGATATCGTTTATTTACGGGCTTTTTCGCCCTCAGCCTCAGGTGACAGAATGGCAACGCAGGGGTGTCCGTGTGGATTCCTGGGCGACGAGCGACGGCGATGCCGCTGCAGTCCCCGCATGATCCTGCGTTACCGGGCGAAGGTGTCGGGCCCGCTGCTCGACCGCATCGATCTGCACATCGAGGTCCCGCCGGTCACCTCGCCGGAGCTTCTGGATTCGACCGACGGCGAGGGCTCGGTGGCGGTGGCGGCGCGTGTTGAGGCCGCGCGAAGATTGCAACTAGCGCGGTTCGCGGGACGCGACGGGCTGTACGCCAACGGGCAGATGGGGGCGCGGGATGTCCAGCGGTATTGCCGGGCGGAGGACACCGGATTGTCGCTCTTGCGGTCGGCGATGGCGCGGTTCGGGCTGTCGGCGCGCACGTTTCATCGGGTGCTGAAGATCGCCCGGACGATTGCGGACCTGGCGGAGAGCGAGACGATCCGTACGGCGCACCTGGCGGAGGCAATTCAGTATCGGGGTTTGGACCGCAGCGTCCCAGGGTCTACATGCTCGTAGACGGAATGCGCGAGTCGACCGCGCACCGGATTCATCGGACGTTTCGGGTAAGTCCTCTAGGCTGACCTTTACTGCGGTGCATAGACGGCATGTCAAGAAGGGAATTCTGGGCATTTCCGGGGGCCCGCAGGCCGCATCACCGTTGCCAATCCGCGGTGCGTGCGCATACCGGCGCGCGCGATGACGATCCGATGATATCCGAGCCTTGGGTGGACAACACTTGGCCTTGACGGGGTCGCCAAGGGCGATCATGTTGCTTCAAGAGCGTGCCCATTCCCTACCAAGCCTACTCTGCGATTAGCCCACGGCGCCGGTCCTCGGAGCGGTCATGCGGCTGTTTGCAGATGTCTTTGGCTGGTTTTCTTGCCAACGCCACGCGGGTCTCGTCGCCTCGGTTTTGGTGCTTCTACTTCTGAGCTGCGACTCCAGCACGGAACCTCCGAAAGCACTTTCCGCATCTATCGTACCGGCGGACACGACTATTTTCGCCGGTGACGCACTGACGTTCCAAGCCGTCGTTGAGTACGAGTCTGGGCCGCAGCCACCGGATACGGTCGTCTGGGTCGTAAGCGATCTGGAAGTATTGAGCCTACCAGTTGTGCAAGATGGTCGCGCCACTGTGACCGGCAGTGAGCGCGGCGCAAGCTACGTGATTGCGACGATCAACAAGACATTCGTGGATAGTGCCCTGGTGCAAGTAGTACGGCCCGGCGATACTCGCTGGCGAGTCACGGTCGGTGCGACCTGGCAGATCCCGACGCCCGCTCTCGACGGCCAAGAGAGAGTCTACGTTGTTCACGCTGGCGCCGATGGGAGGGTTCTGAGCGCGTTCAAACCGGACGGAATCTTGGCCTACTCCGTTCCCACATGTCCCTTCTCCGAGATGTCGCCCGCGGTGTCGGTAGATGGTTCGGCTTATGTAACAGGTTCGGGATGCACGCAACGTCATGCGCCTGATGGCTCTGTGGATTGGACTTTCTCCCAAGGATCGTGGGATGGTGGTGTGGCGGTGGCATCAGACGGGTCTGTCGTCATCGTTAGCGATGAGGAACCTGAATGGCGCAACGTAGTTCTGTCTCGCATCTCCAGCGAGGGAATCCAGCTCTGGAGGGATACACTCGGCTC
>JASFMO010000297.1:0-4836 GCA_050117535.1 Gemmatimonadales bacterium
ACTGACGCAGGCGATGTCGGACGAAGTTCCGGGTCGGCTGGGTCTGACACCCGGGGCGGAAGCCACGGCGGATGCCGTATTGAGAGGAACGATCCTGCGCTACGGCGAGCGGGCGACGAACTATCAGGAACGGCCGGGCGATCCGATCATCATCCAACGCCGGGTGGAGATCACCATCTCGGTGGAGCTGTTCGATGTGGTCGAGAATCAGATCCTTTGGAGCTCGCGGTCGCTGTCGGCCTACGGCGAGTACCTGCCCGACAGCCAGAACGAGCTGGTCGGGCGACAGATCGCGATCGAGAACATCGTGCAGAAGATCCTCGATGGTGCACAGTCACAGTGGTGAGTCGCTGAGCGCCCTGCGCGACGGAGTGGGGCGGTGATGACGCCGGCCGGCCGGGCGTCCTTGCGGACGCGTCGCCCTGGTCTCTGGCTCTGGGTCGTGGCCGGGGTGTTCCTGGTCGGACTGGCTGGATACTCGCCGCCGCCCTCGGGAGCATCCGACGACGCCGTCACGACCGCCGCCGCCGGCCTCGTCGCTCAGGACCACGGTCCGGAGGCGACGGCGAGCGAGGAAAGCGACCACGGCGAATCGGGCGCTCACACGACGGCACGCTTCCTCCTGATCCTCGTCGCGATCTTGGTGGCGGGCAAGCTGGGCGGCGAGTTCGCCGAGCGCGTCGGTCAGCCGGCCGTGCTGGGCGAGCTGATCGCCGGGGTGATCCTCGGCGGCAGCGTCCTCGGCATCGTGCCCACCGGGCCCGGCGACTCGATGGCCGAACTGGTCCATCTGCTGGCCGAGATCGGCGTCGTGGTGCTGCTGTTCGAGGTCGGCCTCGAGACCGACGTGAAGGAGATGTTCCGCGTCGGGCCCGCGGCGTCGATGGTCGCTCTGGTGGGCGTGACGGCGCCGTTTCTGCTTGGCGCTGGCTACTGGTTCTTCTTCAACCCGGAGTTGGGCGCGCATCCGGAAGGCGTCGGCCTGACGAAAATTGCGGTCTTTGTCGGCGCCACGTTGACCGCGACATCAGTAGGTATAACTGCGAGGGTGCTGGCCGACCTCGATCAGATGCACTCGCGCGAGGCACGCACGATCATCGGCGCGGCGGTGATCGACGACGTGCTGGGGCTCGTGATGCTCGCACTGGTGGTCGGCCTGGCGGCGGGAGCGAGTGTGACGGCCGGCGCCGTTGTCTGGACGCTGACCAAGGCCGTCGGTTTCCTCGTCGTCGCCGTCGTCATCGGCAACTTCGTCGGCCCGCACCTGTTCGACTTCGTCGATCGATTGCGCGTGCGCGGGATACTGCTGGTCTCGGCCTTCTGTTTCGCCCTCCTGTTGGCGGCGCTGGCCGACCTCTCGGACTCGGCGATGATCATCGGCAGCTTTGCCGCCGGCATCATCCTGTCCACGACGAATCAGTTCGACCTCGTCGTCGAGCGCATCGAGCCCGTCGCCGATGTCTTCACACCCATCTTCTTCGTCTCGGTTGGCGCGGCGGTCAACATCCGTTTGATCCTGCCGGGGACCGAGGATTTCAACACTGGCGTCCTGGTCATCGGCGGTATCCTCACGCTGATCGCCATCATCGGTAAGATCGTCTCCGGCTGGGCTGTGCCTTGGGAGAAGATGAACCATCTGGCCGTCGGCGTTGGGATGATTCCACGCGGCGAGGTCGGTCTGATTTTCGCCGACATCGGCCGGCGCGGCGGATTGCTGTCCGATCCCGTGTTCAGCGCGATCCTCATCATGGTCATGGTCTCCACGTTCATCACACCGCCGCTGCTGAAGCTGATTTTCCAACGGGCTGCCGGAGGAGGGATGGAGCCGGATTCGTTGATGTCGTCGGCCACAGGGGGAGGGGAATCCTACTGACCAAGCCAAGAGTCTTTCGTATCGCGTCGCGGGGCAGCCGACTGGCCCTATGGCAGTCGGAATGGGTCCGCGATCGGCTGGCCGCCGCCTGGCCGGCTCGGCGCTTCGAGATCGTCGAGATCGACACCAAGGGGGACCAGGTCATCGATCGCCCGTTGCCCGAGATCGGCGGCAAGGGCCTGTTCACAGAGGCGCTCGAGAACGCGCTTCTGGAGGGCGACGTCGATATCGCGGTCCATTCGCTCAAGGACTTGCCCACCGACCTGCCGCCGGGGCTGGTGTTGGGTGCGGTCTGTGAACGGGAAGATCCACGCGATGCCTGGGTGACCGGCGAAGGGGGGCCGCGCGACCTCGCCAGCGCCAAGCCCGGGACCGTCGTCGGGACCAGTTCGGAGCGGCGGCGCGCGCAGCTGCTGGCGCTGCGCCCCGACCTGCGCGTCGAGTCGGTGCGCGGGAATGTCGAAACGCGACTGCGAAAGTTGGACGCGGGCCAGTACGGTGCGTTGATCATGGCGGCGGCGGGCCTCGTGCGGCTGCGCCTGTCAGCGCGAATCACCTCCTACTTGAGCCCGCCAGAGTGGCTGTCGGCGGCGGGCCAGGGTGCCGTGGCGGTCGAGAGCCGGGCTGGCGATCCGAAGGTCGACGCGCTGCTCGCTCCCATCGACGATGACGTGGCGCGAGCGGAGACGACCGCCGAGCGCGCCCTGCTGGCCCGTTTACAAGGAGGCTGCCAGGTGCCCGTCGGGGCTCGCGCCCAAACGTGGGGGGAAGAAATGGTGTTGCGCGCACTGGTAGCCACGGCCGACGGCACGAGCCTGATCCGAGCCGAGGGCCGCGATGGGCTGAGCCTGGCGGCAGCGTTGGGGAAGCGAGTGGCCGAAGACCTGCTGGCCCGCGGTGGAGACGCGATCGTGAGCCAGTTCCGCCAGGAGGTGTGACGGGATGGATGTGGATCGACCCTCCGGACGACGGACCGACGAACTGCGCGCGGTGACCATCGAGCTCGATGCGGCGCCGCAGGCGGAAGGTTCGTGCCTGATCTCGTTGGGCCGAACTCGGGTGCTGTGTACGGCCAGCGTTCAGTCCGGCGTGCCGCCCTGGCGTGAGGAACAAGGCGGATGGGTCACGGCCGAGTATGCCATGCTGCCGCGCTCCACAAACCAGCGCACCCCGCGCGAGCGATCGGGCCCGCGGGCGCGAACGCAGGAGATTCAGCGTCTGATCGGACGCGCGCTGCGCGCCTCGATCGATCTCGAGGCGTTGGGCCCGCGCACGATCATCGTCGATTGCGACGTGCTGGGGGCGGACGGAGGCACGCGGACCGCCGCGATCACCGGCGGCTCGGTGGCGTTGTGGCGCGCGGCCTCCGCGCTCGTGCAAGCGGGCGAACTCGCCGCGAACCCGGTGCGGCAATTGGTGTCCGCGGTTAGCGTCGGGATCGTCGCGGGCGTTCCGTGTCTCGATCTCGACTACGCCGAGGACGTGGGCGCCGAAGTCGACTTGAACTACGCGGCACTCGAGGACGGCGGCATCGTGGAGGTGCAGGGAACGGCCGAGGGAAATCCGTTCAGCCGCGACGCGCTGGACCAGTTGCTCGCCCTCGCGCAGAGCGGGGTCGGGTCGCTATTCCAGCGGCAGCGGGCGGCGTTGGGAGGGTAACGTGAAGCTGGCCGTCGCGACCCGGAACCAGGGCAAGCTGCGCGAGATCGATCTGCTGTTTGGCGGCACGCCCATCCGCCTGGCCAGCCTGGCCGATCTCAACGTGGAGGAGAAACCCGAAGAGGAACGCCTCGAGCGCTTCACCAGCTTTGCCCAGAACGCGTTGGCCAAGGCCCTGTATTTCCACGATCGGACCGGGCTGCCGATGATGGCCGAGGACTCGGGAATCGTCGTCGATGCGCTGGACGGCGAGCCGGGTTACCGCAGCAAACGTTACGCGCCGCCGGAGATGCAGGCGGAATACGGCGTCGACAAGGCCAACAACCTATACCTGCTGCGCCGAATGCGTGACGTGCCGGACGAGCGGCGGACCGCGCACTTCCACTGCACGGTGGCCGTGGTGCTGGAGGACGAGACGCGCCTCTTCGCCGGACGGGTCCGCGGCGTCCTGTTGAGGGAGCCGCGCGGGGAGGGCGGATTCGGCTACGACCCGATCTTCTATCTGCCCGAGCGCGGCGTGACGACGGCCGAACTGACCGTGGCCGAGAAGAACGAGATCAGCCACCGCGGGCAGGCGATCCGCGCCGCCCGCGATTGGCTGGTGGAACTTATCACCGCGGGTTGAAACCCGCGCAGCGGTAATGCAGTAGTGGTGACAGGAGATGGCCGGTGAATCGCCGGGCCTCTTCCTCCTGCTCGTGATCATGATCGTAATCGTGATCGCAATCGTAGTCGGACTCACCGGAGGAAAGCGATGACGACAACGATGACGATCACGACCAGCATCAGGAGAAGGAGAGCGAGACGGCGACAATCAGTCAGTACTTGACGTTGACTGGAAAGAGGAGTCTGTGAAATGGACGAGAAGCTTCCCATGCAGGTAGAACAGCCCGAGGACGACGATCGCACCTGGCGCGAGATCGCACAGCGCTGGAAAGACGTTGGCAAGCAGGTCAAAGATCTGGGCGAGCGGTTGGGCAGCGCCTTCAAGGAAGGCTGGGACACCGATACCGTGAGCGAGGAAGAAGTGAGCGGGTTGCGTGACCGGCTGAAAGAGTTGGGCGAGCGGGTGGACCGCGCGGTGGACTCGCTGCGCGACGAGGCGAAGCAGCCCGAGACGAAAGCCGCGGCGAAGCAGACGTGGGGCGCCACGCGCGAGGCCTCGACCGAGTTGATGGCCGAACTGCAGGAGTCGCTCAGCGAGGGCCTTCAAGAGGTGAATAAGCGCGTCGACGACATGGTGAAGAAGCGTAAGGAGAAGAAGACGACGGAAGAATAGACGGCGCCGCTCGCGCTGGCGGACG
>JASFMO010000298.1:0-4807 GCA_050117535.1 Gemmatimonadales bacterium
TGCGTCGGACTCGTCGTCGTGGCAACCGCTCTGGCTGCAGGCGTTGGGCACGCCGATTTCGAGCGTCAGGTCGGGTCGCGGCACTCGCAAGCTGTGATCGGCGCGCCAGTCGATCACCATGTAAGGTCGCTCGGGCATGTGGCACTTGACGCACAGGTAACCGTCGCTGGGTTGGCCCTCGTGCTCGCGCTTGTGGAAGTGGTGATCGTAACTGTCGTACACCTCGGCCTGGTGACACTGCGTGCAGAGCTCGTTGTCCTCTTTGTGCAGCTTGAGGCTGTGCGAGTCATGGCAGTCGCTACAGCGGACGTCCATGCGGAACATCTTGCTCTGCACGAACGAGCCCCAGACATAGACCTCCTCAAGGATCTGGCCGTCGGCGAAATACAGGCCCTCGTCGAGCACCGCGGGCCGGATGTTGTCGAGCAAGTCCGTGCTCCGGTGGTCGTAGTCGCCCAGCTCGCTGCGTCGCGAATGACAGGGCGCGCAGAGCTCCACCAGTTGGCGCGAATTGATGTCGCCCGTAGGGATCACCAGCGCGTAGTTTTCGACTTGCGGACGCGCCATCGGCGGTATCTCCGCCCATTCCACGTGGTGGGAGCCCGGCCCGTGGCAGGCCTCGCAGCTCACGTCGATTTCCGACCATGTCGTCGAGAACGTCTGGGTCGCGAAGTCGTAGCCCTTGATCAGGTTGGTGGAATGGCACTCGGCGCACATGCCGTTCCAGTTCTGCGCGCCGCGGGTCCAGTGTAACCAGTCGTCGGACGGTATGTCTTGACCGGGGTAGAGGAAGAACCACTCTTCGCGCTCGGTGTCCCAAGCGATGGTCAGGGACTGCAGCCGCCCACCGGGGAAGGGTATGAGGTACTGCTGTAGCGGCTCGATGCCGAAGGTGTAGGCGATCTCGAAATCGCGCGGTTCACCGTCCGGCCCCTGGGTGTTGACGAAGAACTTGCCGTCGCGCCGGAAGAAGCGCGCCGTGACATCGCGGTACTGGAATACGGCATCGTCGAAGTCGCCGCGCACCGTGCTGTCATTAGCCACGGCCATGGCGTTGTCGTGGTCCGAGCCCAGCCACGCCTTGTAGGCCTCCTCGTGGCAGTCGATGCACGCGTCGCGACCGACGAATGCGGCCGGAGCGACCGCGTTGGGTTCGCGGACCGAGCGCGCGCGGCTCTCGCGCAGGGCGTAGATCGGCACGGTGAGAACGATCACCGCGCTGGCGACGATCCCGACCAGCTTCCAGCGGTGTAACGCGTCGTCGTTCATGCTCGCGTTACCTGGCCGGGCTCGAAAGAGTTCCGTCGCAGCGGCTGGCTGGTATCGACCTTCACGATCCCGTTCTCGATTCTGACGGCGTAGAGGTCTAGAGCCCGCGGCGCCGGAGGCGTGAGCACGTCACCGCGGATGTCGTAAGCCGAGGAATGGCAGGGACAGACGAACTGAGCCTCGTCCGCCTCCCACGGCACGGTGCAGCCGAGGTGCGTACACTCGCGCGACAGCGCCAGGAACCCGCCATCCTCGAGGCGCGCCAGGTAGAACTTACCTTGTGGATAGGCGGTCACGGTATTCGGCTCGAATCGCTCCAGCGGGCCGGCCACAACGATCGCCGCTTCGCCGCCGGCCGCGGCGGATTTGTGCGGCCGCAGGAAATCGACGGCCAGCCAGATCACCTCCAGAAGGGCCACGCCACCGATACCCAGCCACAGCTTCCAGAGGAAGTCGCGGCGCGTGGCCGGAGGTGGCGACGACGGCGGGGCGGAGCGCGCCTCGGCCGTGGCCGCGGCTTCGTCTTTCCTCACAGGGCTTGTCTTGCGCTGCTTCTTGCGAGCCATCATAGAGCGATCGCCAAGTCGTCGGTCTTACCTGTTGTCGAGTCAGAGGTTCCAGGGCCAGACCAGCGCCATGCCGGATCCCCGGAACCAGACGCCGGTCACGGTCAGGATGGCGAACGCCACCGTCAGCAGAACGAACGTGGCTTGTATCGCCTCACTGTTGGAGGCGGCGTACCGCTTGCGGGCGAGAGCGTAGAAGCCGACCAGGGCCGAGAGTAGAATCGCCGTCGGAAGCAGGCCGTTGGCGATGGGCGCCGGGAGGCCCGGTAGCCACGCTCCGAAATCGATCCAGTACTCATCCGCCACGACCCAAAGCGGGGTGGCCAGCAAAGCGGTGATCGCACCGAACAAAGCGAGCCGCCGACCCCGCCGCGACATGAGGAAGATCCCCGACGTATCGGTCTCGTATCGGAAGTAGGGTATCAGCAGCAACCCGAGCGTGGCGAGCAGCGGTATGAAGACCACGGCGAAGAGGGGATGGAAGTGGAGGAGCAGCTCTTGGATTCCCACGAAGTACCAGGGCGCCTTGGCCGGATTGGGGCTCATCCCGGGGTTGGCCGCCTCGCCCAGCGGCGCATCGAACAACAGGGAGAACACCATGATGAACGCGATGAGCGCCAGTGCCGCCGATAACTCGCGGACCAGCAAATGCGGTAGCGTGAGGACCTGGGCGGGTCGAGTTTCGGGCCCATCGTCCGGACCACGTGGGATCACGACGCCGTGCGCCTTGCGCACGCGCCAGAAGTGCCAGCCCATGAGCAAGATGATCAGAACCGGCAGGACCGTCGTATGGGTTGCATAGAAGTTGACAAGCGTCGCCGACCCGATCTCGGTATCGCCGCGAATCAACCCCTGCAGCCAGCCGCCGACGAGCGGGACGTAGGCGAGCATTCCGGTGACGATCGTGGTGGCCCAGAACGATAGCTGGTCCCACGGAAGCAGATATCCGGTGAAGTTCGACAGCAGTATGCAGAAGAGTAGCGCCAGACCGATGACCCAGTTGAACTGCCGGGGTGCGTAGTAGCCGCCGGTCAAATACACCCGCAGCAGGTGGAGGAAGACGACAGCGATCAGGAAGTTGGCGCTCCAATGATGGATGTTGCGCACCAGCTTGCCGAAGAACACCTGGCGTTGGAGGGCCAGGATCGAGTCATAAGCGGCTCCGGGCGACGGCTCGTAGACGAACATCAGCAGGACGCCGGTCCCCGCCAGCAGCAAGAAGAGGACGGCCGACGAACCGCCGAGCCCGAAGGTGTGTGTATAGCGGAGGGACCGTTCGGGTAACCGGATCGGCCGAAAGTGCAAGATGAAGTTGTTGACGACGATCCACTTTCGGTCGCGGTCGTCGCGCGGACGGATCGGTCCCCGCAGTATAGATCGTCCGATGCGGCTCGCGAGTCGCTCTCGACTACTCTTTGCTTCCTTCTCGGCCATTAGAGCCTGCGTTGCCTCGGTCGATCGATGCCTACAGCAATCACGCGCCATCCGGCGCGCGGTTCGGATCTCGGTCTGCGCTGAAACGAGCAGGCTGGAGAATACTGCGGTTGCCCGGGCGGGGCAAACTGGCGTTACTATGCCGACGGGCCAATCCGGCTCGGAAGACATGTCGCGGCCGCTGAGCGCCTTCGAGCGCGCATAGAGCGGCCTGTCTCGAGGACGAGGAACAGGAGTGTGTCTTGATGATCGTGGTGCAAAATCGCGTTGCCGTTGCCGAGGGCTATGAGGAAGCGTTTCTCGACCGCTTCCGCACCCGTCGTGGTCTGGTCGACAGCCAGCCCGGTTTCGTGCGCAACATGGTGCTCAGACCCATCAAAGGGGACCACTTTATCGTGCTCACCTTTTGGGAGAGCGAAGAGGACTTCCGGGCCTGGACGGGCAGCGATGCTTTCAAGGCGGCGCACAGCCGGGTGCCGCCCAAGGACATGTTCAAGGGGCACTCGGAGCTGGAGATCCATGAGGTATCCCTCGATACGGAGGCCGGTTAGCCGCGCTGTTGGCGACCGGGCTATCCAGGGCGGTGCCCATGGGCGGTGCAACTTTTTCGGGCTTGGGTGCGTCTATACTAATGAAGGACACGACAGGACCGGAAGTTCGAGTTGGGGCAAGTTGACCCAACCACCTGTGGGGCGTAGAGAAGTCTCGAGGTAGCCGACGATGTCTAGAGAGCTTGGAAAAACACTCCTCAACAAGACGTGCACCGGTCTTCGGTGCTTGTTGCGGGGGTTCATCCAGTTGTCCTACCGGTCGAGCCGGGCGTGGACAGCTTTCCTGTCGTAGTCTGAATAGATCTTGAGTCGCCCGTGCGTAGTAGGGCGTGGCGATTGGGGCAGACGGCTTTCGAGTTAAGAGGCGCCCGCGCTGTGCTGTCTGTCCCGATCACCGCGCTTTTTGCTTTTCGTCTGGCGATCCTTTCGTAGTCATTCGCACATCCCTGTCCTCGTTGCATCCCGCCAGCGCTGCGACCATCTTGCCGGCGCGCAGAAAAGGAAGAGTGCTGGCGAGAGGCTTGTATGAATGGACAATACGGTGGAAACCTGGACCTCGCCGTCGTTGGGGCGGGGCCGTGCGGGCTGGCCGTCGGCGTTGCCGCGACACAGGCGGGACTGGACTGTCTGCTGTTCGATCGAGGGTGTGTGGTCAACTCGTTGGTCGGGTACCCGGTCCGCATGACGTTCTTTAGCACGCCGGAAAATTTGGAGATTGGCGACATCCCATTCGTTTGCTCGGGAACGAAGCCGACCCGTGACGAGGCGCTCACCTACTACCGGCGAACCGTGCAGCACTTTGGCCTGCGGGTGCGCACCTACGAGGAAGTCCTGGGGATTGACGGCGCGAAAGGCGACTTCGCGGTGCGGAGCCGGCGGAGAGATGGTGAGGAGCGGACCTATCGAGCCCGTCACGTCGTCGTGGCCACCGGCTACTTCGACACGCCGAATCTGTTGAACGTGCCGGGCGAGGATCTGCCAAAGGTG
>JASFMO010000299.1:0-4799 GCA_050117535.1 Gemmatimonadales bacterium
CCCACCGTGAGTCGCCTTGACGATCCTCCTCGTCAACGACAGGCCCACCCCCCAACCGCCGCGTTTGCCCGACACGCCCGGGTCGAAGAGCGTCTTGCGCAGCTCGGGGGCGACGCCGGGTCCGTCATCGAGGAAGCGAATTCGGACGCGCCCATCCTCGGCCAGGTCCGCCCTAACCTCGATGTGGCCGCCGCGTCCGGCCAGAACGTCGATCGAGTTCTTGATGATGTTCTCGAACGCCCACTCCAGCAGCACCGGGTTGCCGGCCACCGGCGCCAACCCCTTCGGAACATCCACAGCCAGGCGAATCGACCGGTCCATACGAGGCAACCGCGCCAAGAAGTACTCCTCGAGACGCACGAACAGCTCGTGCAGATCCACGCGCTCAAGCTTCGGCGGTCGACCGATCAGCTCGAAACGCTGGGCCACTTTGTTGAGCCGCTCGACATCCACCTCGACTTCACGCGCGATGCGCGGATCTGGCGCAACGTCAGCGCGCTCGGCGTGCGGCATGCGGAGGATCTCGACCCAACCCGACAGAGAGCTCAGCGGCGTCCCGAGCTGATGCGCCGATTCTCGTGCCATAGTCGCCCAGACTCGCTCTTGCTCGGCACGCGACGTCGAGCGGAATATCCAGATCGCCGTCAGGACGATGACGATGAGCGTGGCCGCCTGTATGTAAGGGACCCACCGTAGACGCTCGACCACCGCCGGCATCCCGAAATGGATCTCGCCGACGCCGCGCTGCACGATCGGGGCGTTGCGCTCGTCCAGACGCGCCGCGTAAGCCAACACCCGTTCGCGCCCCTCCGGAGTCCTCAGATCGGACTCGAACGGCAGGTTCTCGGCCGCCGTGGGCTCCCCGCCCGCGTTGATCACGACCATCGGCATCCCCAGACCCTTGATCTCTTGTACGAGATCGAGCAGCACGATCAGCTCGCTCTCTTCGGGGCTGTTCAAGCCTTGTGCGACCCGGGCGTACATGCGCGACACCGCGACGGCATTAGCATTGACGGCGCTCACCAGCTGATGCGTGTAGTACAGGTACCAGACGAGGACGACGCCGAACAGAAGCGCTAGGCCTATGGACCAGAGACGAGCTTTCACGCTGGCTCGATTCGCGTGGAACCCATATAGGGGTGGAGCACCTCCGGAAGCTCGACGCTCCCATCCGGGCGCTGATAGTTCTCCAGCAACGCTATGATCGTCCGCGGAAGCGCCAGCCCCGAGCCGTTGAGCGTATGGACGAACTCGGGTTTCGCTCCCGGCTCACGCCGAAATCGGATGCCGGCCCGGCGCGCCTGATAGTCGGTGCAGTTCGAGCACGACGACACCTCCAACCAGCGATCGACGCCCGGAGACCAGACCTCGAGATCGTAAGTCATGGCACTGGACTGGGCCATATCCCCCGCGGCCAGCAGCACAACGCGGTACGCGAGCCCCAGCCGCTGAAGTATCTTCTCCGCCTGACCGGTCAATTCCTCCAATGCCGCGCCCGAGTCCTCCGGACGCTCGAGTCGCACCAACTCGACCTTGTCAAACTGATGAACTCTGATGACGCCGCGCGTGTCCCGGCCCGCCGCGCCGGCCTCGCGCCGGAAGCACGGCGTGTAGGCGACGTAGCGACGCGGCACGTCATCCGGGCCAAGGACTTCGTCGCCATGCAGGTTCGTCAATGGAACCTCGGCCGTGGGTATCAACCACAGATCATCTCTCTCGACGTGGTAGGCATCATCAGCGAGCTTGGGAAGCTGGCCGGTTCCACGCATCGTCTCGCTTCTGACGACATAGGGAGGCTGCACCTCGACGCAGTCGTGCTCTTGAAGGTGGATGTCGAGCATGAAGTTGATCAGCGCCCGCTGCAGCCGCGCGCCAGCGCCCACATAGAGGGGAAAGCCCGAGCCAGACAACCTGGCACCGCGCTCCAGGTCCAGGATCCCCAGCGCCGAGCCGATGTCCCAGTGCGGTCGGTGCCAATCCTGGCGGCTTACCGGTTCACCCCACGAGCGCACGATCTCGTTCGCCGATTCATCTCCAGCCGGGGCCGGAGAAAGAGGCACATTCGGAATCGCGAGCAATAGATCTTCGATCCGTTGGTTCGTATCGCCCAGTTGACCGTCGTACTCCGCGATCCGTCGCGAGACCTCCTTCATCTCGTCGATCAGGCCGGACGCATCTTCGCCCGCCTGCTTCAACTCCGCGATCTGCTTCGACGCATCGTTGCGGCGCGCCTTGAGCTGCTCGACCTCGCCGATCAGTCGGCGGCGCTCTTCATCGAGACGGATCACATCGTCAACCGCGCCCGTCAGACTGGAATCGGCACGCTTCACGAGTTGTTCCTTGACCGCGTTCGGCTCGAATCGAATCCGCTTGAGGTCGAGCATTTTCGATTACCGGGTTCGGTGGGCTACTGCGGTTCTGAGGGAACGAGGTTACGACCGTCGCAGTTCGGGTTCCATATGATCGACAGATCGGCCCGCGCCGGATCTGCCTGAATGGACTCTACCAGGACTTTCGCATAAATGCGACAAGGCAACGACAGGTCCGGATCCGACCGGCTGCGGATGATGTAGGTCGTGCCTTCCGTCATCGGCACCGGCTGCTCGTCCTCGTACAGTTCCTTGTCCTCTGGAGCCTCGATGATCTGTTCGAAATCGGCCGTCGTGGCCAGAATGCCGCTCGATACCTCCAAAGCCTCAAAAAAGCCTCGTGGCAGCCAGGCCGGTGAACCGTCAACCAGCGCAAACACCAGGTCCCACCGCTCTGTCACATCGATCCGGACGGCGCTCGGCACGCCCAGCGCTCTACCCGACACCACATTCACAGCGCTCGGCCGGTCGATCGGCCCCGAGACCAGATCGTACAACGAGAGCTCGCGCGGCTCGCTGGGCCGGGGGTACTCGGTGTTGATGTCGTCCCCGCAGGACGAGACGGCACCCAGCAAGAGCAGCAGAAATACCGCCCAAGGGCGGTCCGTGAGTCGGTTCGAGCGCATCATAGTTGCCGGCCAACCTTATCTGCCGCGAGTTCGACTGTCAAGCGACGGAATGCCCGGAAGCGCTTGACTTTACAGGTTTCGCCGGGTTAGCTTGCCGTCCGCTTGCTAAACTCACCAGCCCGTGGGAGCCAGATGCCGACACTCAAGGATCTTCTCGCTCGCATATCGAGCCGTTCAGAGGTCGAGGCGGTCTACATCGTAGGGCAAGATGGGCTGCTGATCGACAAGATGGCACCCCAGGAGGGCGATGCCGAAGCGGTCGCTGCCATGGCGCCGAATCTTCTGCAAAACGCCCGCGAGCTGGGGGCCGCCGCTCGACACGACGACGCCATTTCGGCTGTCGTGGAGTATGACAACGGCGTCGCCATCTTGACGGACGTACCGCCGGAGCTGATTCTCGTAACTTTCGTGAGGCCGGACGTCCCGTTCGGCTCGCTGCTGTACGAGCTTCGGCACAACCGCGAGCAGATCGCTAAGCTCATCTAGCCGACGCCCGTCGCCCTGTGAACGAGAGACCCGACTTCGACCGCTGGATCGTCGTGCTCGCCGGCGGAATCGGATCCCGGTTTTGGCCGGCGAGCACTCGTCAACGACCCAAACAGTTCCTCCCGCTGGCGACACCTCAGCCGCTCATCATCGACACGATCGAACGCGCCACCTCGCTCGCACCAGCGGAGAATGTCCTGATCGTCGCCGGCGCACACCTGGAGCCCCATATCCGCGAGCACCTTCCCCAACTCGGACCCGACCAGCTCCTGCTGGAACCGCAGGCCCGCGGCACGGCACCAGCTTTGGCCTGGGCAGCTCACGAAGTCGCCGCTCGCGCGCGCAGACCCGAGTCCGCCGTGATCGTCTCGCTGAACTCCGACCACGTGATCCGACCCTTAGACCAGTTCGTCGACACTCTGGCGGCCGCCATCGCGGGCGCCGGGCGCCTGGGTCGGCTGGTTACCCTCGGAATTCGGCCGACGCGGCCCGACACGGGCTACGGATACATCGAGATGGGAGACCGTCTCGAACCGGACCTCTACGCCGTGCGCCGCTTCGTCGAGAAGCCGGACCGCGCGACCGCGCAGGGCTACCTGGACCGCGGTGGCTTTGTCTGGAATTCCGGGATGTTCATCTGGCGGCCCGACGTCGTGCTCGCGGAGTTGGAGGCGCATACGCCAGAGATCGGTGAGCAGCTCGGACTACTCGATGCCGGCGACGTCGATGGGTTCTTCTCGGCCGTTCCCAACCTCACCATCGACTATGGCCTGATGGAACGGAGCTCGAACATAGCGGTCGTCGAGGCCCGTTTCGATTGGGATGATGTCGGCGCCTGGGGCGCACTCATGCGCGTGAGAGAATTGGACGGCGCCGGCAATCTGGTCTACGGCGACGGATACGCCGTCGACTGCGAGGACACGCTTTTGTGGGCTGAAGATGGCCCGGTCGTCGGCTTCGGCTTGTCAGACCTCGTCATCGTACGTGCGTCGGGAATCACTTTCGTGATGCCCCGAGCGCGCGCCGCCGAACTCAAGCAACTATTGGCTGGCTTGCCCGATACACTGAAGGAAGGGGTCGACTGAACATGGCTCAAGCGGGACTCATACTATTCGACGACAGCAAGGCCCGGGATTGGGAGCCCTTCGCTCTTACGCGTCCCGCAGGGGAGTTACTGTTCGGCGCCATGAAACTGGTCGAGCGCGTCGAGCGAGCCTTCGGTCTGGACTGCATCGGCTATTTGACCTCAGAGCACCTGGCCGACTTCCAAGAGCCGGACGCCCGGCCCGTGCTCGACTTCGAGGCACTGCCCGCC
>JASFMO010000300.1:0-4792 GCA_050117535.1 Gemmatimonadales bacterium
CGGTGAAGGTCCGGACCGATCCGCCGCGAGCCGAGCTGGAACGGTCGGTCGTACTGGTACTCCCACGCTCGGGACCACCGACCGTAGCGCAGGATCTCGGCGCGCATGGGGCGCACCCATTGCGAGTGGCACAGGTAGCAGCCCTCGGAGACGTAGATATCGCGCCCGGCCACCTCGAGCGCTGTGTACGGCGTTACATCGGGCGATGCCTCCGGCCCGGCCGGCGTGAACATCGGAACGATCTCCACGATCCCGCCGATGAGTATCGCGATGGTTGCCCATACCGCGAAGTTCAGCGCGTTGGCCTCGAAGACCCGGCGATGAAACTTCCCGTATTTCTTCTCGGAATCCTGGTTCATCGTTTCGTCAGCCATCGGTCCCTCGCGATCAGGTGGCCGGAACGGGCGCCGTAGCGTCCGTCGAGACCGGCTCCGGTCCCCGGATGGTCTTGAACAAGTTGTACATCGCCATCACCGCGCCGACGAAGTACAGACCGCCGCCCAGCAGGCGCAGCCAGTAGAACGGTTCGAGCCGGTGAACGATGTCGATGAAGATCGGGTTGGCCAGCAGGCCCGTCTCGCCGACGGACCGCCACTGCAGTCCTTCCATGAAACCGGCGGCCCACATCGCGACCGTGTACAGCACAATGCCGGTCGTGGCGATCCAGAAGTGCTGGGTTGCCATGGCCGGCTTGGCCAACGGCCGGTTCCACAGTCTCGGGACCAGCCAGTACATCGTCGCGAAGGTGATCATGCCGTTCCAACCGAGAGCGCCGGAGTGCACGTGGCCAACGATCCAGTTCGTGAAGTGAGCGAGGCCGTTCACGGCCCGGATCGACATCACCGGGCCCTCGAACGTGCTCATGCCGTAGAAGCTGACACCCACCACGAAGAACTTGAGCACCGGGTCCGTGCGAAGCCGGTGCCAGGCGCCGCGCAGCGTGAGCAGGCCGTTGAGCATGCCGCCCCACGAGGGAGCGAGCAGCATGATGCTGAACACCATCCCCAGCGTCTGCGCCCAATCCGGGAGGCCGGAATAAAGGAGGTGGTGCGGCCCGGCCCAGATGTACAGGAAGATCAGTCCCCAGAAGTGGACGATCGATAGCCGGTAGCTGTAGATCGGCCTCTCCGCCGCCTTGGGGAGGAAGTAATACATGAGGCCGAGGAACGGCGTCGTAAGGAAGAAGCCCACCGCGTTGTGCCCGTACCACCACTGCACGAGCGCATCCGTCATCCCGGAGTACAGGGGATAGGAACGCAGGAAGGTGGCCGGGATCGCCAGGTTGTTGACGATGTGGAGCACCGCGATCGTGATCACGAACGACATGTAGAACCAGATCGCGACGTAAATGTGCTTCACCTTCCGGATCGCGATCGTGCCGAAGAAGTTGATCGCGAACACCACCCAGATCAGCGTCACCGCCACGTCGATGGGCCAGATCAACTCGGCGTACTCGCGCGACTGCGTGATCCCCAGCGGATACGTGATCACCGCCGACACGATGATCGCCTGCCAGCCCCAGAAGTGGATCTTGGACAGCGCGTCGCTGAACATGCGCGTCTTCAACAGACGCTGCATCGAGTAGTAGATGCCGGTGAAACAAATGTTGCCGGCGAAGGCGAAGATCACGGCATTGGTGTGGAGCGGGCGGAGTCGGCCAAACGTGGTCCAGGGCAAGCCCAGGTTCGCGGGCCACCACGCGAGCTGCAGCGCGACGATAACGCCGACGAGCATGCCCACCACTCCCCATACGATCGTCGCGACCGCGAACTTCCTGACGATGTCATCGTCGTAGTTCACGGCCAGGACACCGGCGCCCGCAGGGGCCGTCTGTTCCATGGGTATCCCCGGTTGTCGCAGGTTGAGATGGCTGGGCTGGGGACGTATTCTTGTTCTGTCATCCGGCTTTAGCAAGCCCCGTGCGTACTGCTCTATCGTTGCTTCCCTGGAACTGTCAGGTGACCTGATGTTCGAGCTTATTGCCGGAGCCGGCGTGGCCGGCTTGATCGGAAGCCTTCACTGCATCGGGATGTGCGGTTCGTTCGCCGTGGCGTGCGGGGGCACGGTACGCGGGTCGCTGTTGTGGCACGCCGGCCGTCTGACCACCTACATGGTTCTCGGTGCCCTGTTGGGCGCGTTCGGCGGCTCGATCCCGGGTCCCGGGTGGGTCGCGGGCGTCATCTCCACGCTGCTCATCGTCTACTTCGCGGCCGTGCTGGCCGGCCTCTTGCCCGAGCCGCAGGTGAGTATACCGGGAGTGCAGAAAGCGGCGAGCAAGCTCATCTCGCGACCCGAGGCGGGCGCGCGCTACCTGTTCGGCCTGGTGAACGGCCTGCTTCCGTGCGGGCTCGTATATGCGACCCTCGCGGTGCCGGTGGCGCTGGGTGATCCCGCCGCTGGTGCGGCCGCGATGCTGCTGTTCGGCCTGGGCACGGTCCCGGCGTTGGCGACCGTCACGTTCGGCCTCAGGAGGGTCGCGTTCCGGGACATGCGGCTGCGCCGGCTGCTGGCGGTGGGTGTGCTCGTGGCCGGCCTGTGGTCGATCGGCATGCGCCAGGGAGTGCTCGGGTCGGGGCACGGAATGCATCACGGTATGGAGGAGGGCGACGCTCCGGCCATGGAGCACATGCAGCACGAGGCGCTGCCGGACTCCGAGTGAGGCAGACGCCGCCCGCGTCCCCCTGTCGGGTGCCCGCGCCGACTTCCTGAAGATCCTGTGCATGCTGCTGCAGGCTGAAGCATGCGGCTGGGAACGGGTCGTCTCGCTCCGGCCTCCCCCGCGCCCACGGCTGCGCCGTGACCGCGGGGTCGCAAAACCAGCTTCGCTACGACGACCCGTTCCCAGCCTCGACTTCAGTTATTCGGAGAGCAGGGCTATTTCGGTCCAGATCCCGTTTTCACTTCTCTACGGGAATTCGGGCCAGTCGCCGGTCTCGTAGCTTCGCTTGAGCGCGGTGGCCAATCCCGGCACCCAGCGAAGCTGGCCCCCCGGCGTGTTGCTCGCGCGCACGGAGCCTGATGAAAAGACGTGAGGGAGCGCTCCTGATTCCTCGATCGCTTGGATGCACGCGGCGTGAGGCCGGGCTGTTTCCAGTCCGCAGGGGATCGTGGCCTTGCCGGTCACCGCGTCAATGCAAGCCCACAGCTTGGCAACCTGCGGTGTGGCGTAGGGCGACGCGTATTCCACGACGCGGCCATCTCGAAAGCGCGCCGTGATCGGTGCCGACTCGCCGGCGAAACTTACGGTCGCTTCCTCGAACTGCAGTACGAAGTGCGGTTCAACGGTCTCGTCTTCAGCGACCGTGTGTGAGGCGAGAAATAGTAGTTCCGCTCCGTCCGAGGTTTGCACACGTGCCGCGACGCTGTCGAACGTCTCGACGTCGTTAATACGCCACAGCCGTGCCGACACAGCGATCGGCTCCGCGCTGCGATTCATTCCCGGGCCCAGCAGGAAGAGCAGGTTGTGTAGGTCATGACCCATGGCGTTGCTCGCCGGGCTGTCGAGGATCCAGCGTCCGGCGGGATCGCGCCTGCGGCCGGCCCAGTCGTTGCGGCGGTAGTAGCTCTCCGTGCGAGGCCAGAGGGTCAGGGACCGACCGTTCGTGGGCTTGCCGAAGCGGCCTGCGAGGATGTCCCGTTTGAGCTCCATGATGGACCGAGCGAAGGACCACTGGAATCCGACGGCCACAAAACGTCCCGCTCGGTCGCGCGCTTCGATCATCGAGTCGACGTCGGCGGTGACCGCGGCCGCCGGTTTCTCGACCAAGACGTGGCTGCCCCGAGCCAGAGCCTGGCGTGTGTGTTCGGCGTGGAGCTGGATAGGCGTAGAGATGACGGCCAAGTCTACGAAGTCGGTCGAATAGAACTCGTCCAGCGATGCGTAGAGCGGTACTCCACGATCCTCGAGGTCGCCCAGCCGGGAGCAATTCTCCGGCCGTGGATCAACCGCACCGATTATGCGGCAATCCGCGCCCCGCGGATCGTCCAACAATGCGGACAGGTAGACCTCGCCGTAGCCGCCGATGCCCACGAGCACTAGGGTGACCGGTCGGGCCACTATGCCTCCAGTAGGTCGACTTCGGTGACGCGCCCGGTGCGGCGGTCCAGACGCAGGGTCTTGATCTCGAACGGCTCCATTCGGACGGCCGTCTTCGCGCCGCAACAGTCGAGCGACAGGGTCGTCTGACGGCGCCGCCCGGTGGGCTCGAACAACCTGACGATCAGGTCGTCGTCATCTTCGGCGCGCTTGAACGCTGCGACCTGAATCGCTCGATCGCTCAGGACCGGTCCAGCCTGCGCAGCCACCCCGCCGCCCGGCGGCCAGTAGGCGAGCGCGTAGGGCCGTTCGTTGTGCGCGAGCGCCTCGCGGTCTACAGCGGTCAGTCGGTCGTGCTCGCTGCCGCCGTTCAACCAGAATCGGAAGACGTGCTCACCCTGATCGATGCGTGGGACGAACCGGTCCTGCTGCACGATGGGGCGACCCGTGAAGGTCGGGTGTCCGGCGTGGGCCGGCGCGCGCAACAACGACAACCGCAGTTCGGCGTTCTTGAAGTCGCAGCCGTAGGTCGAGTCGTTGATGACTGTCAGCGCGCGGGCTGGCTTGCGCGATAAGATGGCGAGCCACTTGTGAGCGACGCACTCGTCTCCATCAGAGCGCAGCTTCTGCACGCCATACGCGACCTGTCCCAGCAGTACCCCGGCGGACCACGGCGTGGGTAACGCGAGCTTCAGCATCCGATCCTTTTCTTGCCAGTAGACCCGCGTCTCGATTTCCACCTCCGTTCCAAGGCGC
>JASFMO010000301.1:0-4769 GCA_050117535.1 Gemmatimonadales bacterium
AGCTGGTTCGACGATGCCATATACGAGTTGCTATCCGATGCCGGAGCCGCTCTTTGTATCTCGGAGGGCGACCAGCTAGATACACCCCGGCTCGCGACCGGTCGGTTCGCGTACGCCCGCTTGCGCAAGGACGAGTACGGCGAAGACGAGTTGGCGGGTTGGCATGCCTGGATGGCCGAGCAGGCGGCGACGGGCCGCGACGTGTTCGTCTACCTGAAACACGACGAGGAGGGGGCCTCACCGGAATACGCGCTGCGCCTGTTGTCGAGGGCGTAGAAAGCCGGCCTCGCTGCACCGCCGGGCGCCGGCACGGCGCGGCTTGCCTGAGACCGACGGGCTCCACATGTTTATTCGCCTCATTCCAAGCCGACCCGGCCAGGCAGCCCGCGCTGCACAGCAGGGAGAGCCAGGTCGTGCGGACGCCAGAGATCAAGGAGAATCAGACCCATGGCCGGGATCTATCGTTCGCTCTACTACGCAGACGTGACCGTGGGCAGCGGCGGCAGGCTGACCATCCCTCAGGAGGTGCGAGAAGACCTCCAGATCGAGGACGGAAACTCGCTGACCCTCAGGGTGGAGGAGAGCCCGGACGGCCAGCGTCAGATGGTCATCTGGAAGTCGGCCCAGCAACCGGAGGAGTGACCAGAGCTCGAGCGGTGGCGACCCACCCAGCACGAGGAGCAGCTGGCGAAACGCTCAGTGGGTCACCCCGTGAATGTAGTCCTTCAACAGGCGATTCTCGAACTCCGTCTCGCGTAGTTGGGCATTGACCACGTCGCCAATGGATACGATGCCCACAAGCTCGTCCTCTTCCAGCACCGGAAGGTGTCTAATGCGATTGTGGGTCATGATGCCCATGACGTATTCGATCGTGTCCTCGGGAACGCCGATCACCACGCTGCGCGTCATGACATCCCCTACCAGGGTCTCACTCAGCTGATCGGAACGCGTAGCGGCCTCCCGTAGGATGTCCCGCTCGGTGAAGATGCCGACCAGTTGATCATCGCTGCTCGTGACGAGCAGAGCACCAATGTTATTTTCAACGAGTGCTTGGATGGCGTCTTGGACGGTGCGGTGCGCCTCGATCGTTACGACGTGACTTCCCTTCTTTCGCAGAATATCGCGGACGAGCATAGTCGGGGCTCCTTTCGGTAAACGTCGCCGGGGCCCATACTCTAGCGAGCCGAGTCCCAGTCGACGATTTCGCACGAGCTCAGCACGAGGCTGGCCAGTAACATTATGACATCCACCGGCGCCGCCGCGCCAGCTTTCTACCTCACGTCTCCCAGGAGCTCCCTATTGGCAACCATCTCACGCAGACAAGAACGGGCGGCCCCAGCCAGCGGGCCGCCCGCCCATCGTATCGCTTGTCGGCCAACGCGCTACGGCGATAGGTCCTGCACGTACACGTTCCGGAAATACACGGGGCTTCGATCATCGTGATTCTGCAGACCGATGTAGCCGCGATCTGCGAAGTCTTTGACCTTACCTCGCGGCTCGGCTTCCCAATTCAGAACCCGACTCCCGTTCAACTCCACCGATATACGATCCCCGACGAATGAGACCTTCAGCCGGTTCCATTCTCCGGCAGGATTGGAGGCGAGCTGACTCGGCGCCTCGGCATCATAGACGGCCCCGGTTTGATGGATGCCTTCGCCCGCATCGTTGATCTGGATCTCGAAGCTGTGATAGATGTAGTCATCGCTGACCGGTACGCCGGGTACGCGCACGAACACACCGGAGTTCGTGGTTCTGTCCGAGCACATGAACTCGAGTTCCAGGATAAAGTCACCGTACTCCTTCGCCGCGTACCAAAAAAGTCCCATCCCTCCGTGCGATTTCAGAACGCCGCTCTCGGTGTCAAGCTCGAAATGTCCCGGTCCGTAATGGTTCCATCCATGTTTCGAGTACCGGCCCTCGTGCAACTTCAGGATCTGCTCATAGCCGGGTTTCATGACGGACCCTTCCTGCCCTGTGAAGACCTCTACAGCGGCGTAGACGCCGATCGGGAGCGCCAGCGCCGCGAACAAGAGTATGATGCGTCCCATTGAAGTGCTCCCGGGATCAGGGTTGAAGCGCGCTCTCAGGCTGCGCATTTGCACCCATCGGAGAAGTCCGCTTGGAAGCGGTTGTCATGTCCGTTTGGGATTCCAAGCGCCTCGCGCCACAGCCGGCACGAAGGTCTCAAGGTCGCGCGGCGGAAACGGAACCGTCTTTTCCAATTCGGCGCTCATGTACGCCGCCATCAACAACTCGGTGACATGGACACCGTCGCTGAAGTTCTCCGCCGGCCGCGCGCCGGCCATGAAGGAGCGGACCATGTGCCGATTCTCGCCGATGTAGCCGTACTCGCTCTCCTCATCGCTCACCACCGGCATCAGGCCGACCTCGGCGTTCTGCTTCTCGACGAGATCCTCCCCCGCCTCGCCGCGCACCTGTCGACTGAAGAAGACCTTGGGCCCGGCATCGAGCGAATTCACCGACAGCGAATACTCGGGCCCGAGAAGCTCCATGCTCAGACGCAATCCGGCGCCGACGAAGCACCAGGAGGTCGTGGCCTCTACAACGCACTCGTTGCCCTCTCGATCTCGGTACTCCACTAAGGCGCGGGCGAAGTCCTCGGCTGGACGGGTGACATAGTCGGTGCGGCCGCCGCTGTTCTCGGAGAGGACGCGTGCATAGTGTGGCTGCTGCCACTTCAGACACGATGTGTGTGCCGTGACTTTGACCGGAGTGAGCGCGTCTCGATCAGCGTTGGGCGGCGTCAGCAGAAACCTCGCCACTTCCACCGAATGGCACATCATGTCGTTCAGCACACCCCCACCTTGCAGTTCTCCCTCCCAGAACCAAGGCATGTGCGGTCCACTGTGCTCCTCGGCGGCTCGCGCCAGATAGGGCGGCCCGGTCAACGCCGCACCGCGTGACCAGAGGATGTCTTTTCCTCTAACGACTGCCGGCGAAAAGAGCTGGTTCTCCAGGTAACCGTCCAGCAAGCCGACTTTCTTGACCAGCTCGAGCATCTTTCGCGCCTCAGCCGCGTTTCGCCCCAGCGGTTTCTCGCAGGCGATTCCCACCAGCTCGCCTTTGCCGGATTCCAGCGCATGCACGATCTCTTCCATGATCTCGATGCGCGTGAAGTTCGGCGCGCAAACCCAGAGGGCGTGGATGTTCGGATCGGCGACCATCTCGCTGACCGACTTGTAGACCCGTGCGTCGCCGACGCCGAGGTCGCGCGACAAGGCCGCGGCTTCCTCGGCGGTCGCAGTGCGCCGGCTGACGACGCCGAGGATGTCCGAGTCGCGCACTCCCACCCACGAGCGGATGTGGAACCTTCCGACAAATCCCCCACCGATCATACCGACGCCCAGTCTGCGCTTCGACATATCTCCCTCGTCACCTTTCGTCAGAGACCCAACTCAGAAGCCCGAGCGCGCTACACAGTCTTCGTCAGCACCGCTGGTCGCCCTTCCCGGAAGAACAGTAGGAACGCGACAGCGCAGAGCACCGTCAACGCACACGGCACAAGGAATACATTCGTCCAATCTGTTACGGCACCCGTTGTGAAGACGTCCTTCACCCAGCCCGCGAACAGGCTTCCCAGAAAGCGACCGAACCCCAACGCCACGATCGCAATGAGGCTCTGTGCCGAGGCGCGGATGTCCGCCGGCGCGACGCCGTCCACGTAGATGAACGCGGCCACGAAGAAGAACACGTAGCAGAAGCCATGTAGAGCCAGCGATGCGATTACCAGCCACGGCGGACTGCCGATGGCGAAGATGATATACCGGATGGGCCAAGCGATCACACCGATGGCCAGCGTCTTCCGCATCCCGTACTTCTTGAGGAAGTACGAGAGCAGGAAAGCCATCACGAATATCTCAGCCACTTGCGCGATCGTCATGACGAGCGGCGTGTTTGCAGGAGCCACTCCGATCGTATCCGACTCGAGGAATGGTGCAGTCAAGATGTAGTAGAACTCGAGCTCGGTAGCGACGACGAATGTAATGCCCACGAAAATCGCGAAATCCTTCGCCTTCAGCAGCTTCAAGGACTCCAGGAAGGCCCACGGTTTGACGCCCTCCCGCTTGGGCGGGGTGTGCGGCAGAGTGAGCGATTGGAATCCCATGACGATCGAGAAGATGCCGGCGAGAAAGAGCATGTCGCCGTGTACGGGCGCCTCGGCGCCGCCGGCCAACCACCGCCATCCGGTGAGCACCCAACCCGCGGCGATCCAGCCGAGCGTGCCACCGACCCGGATCTGCCCGAATTCCTTCTCGGAATCCGCCAGGTTGATCATCGCGATGGAGTTCGTGATGGCGAGCGTCGGCGCGTAGATCAGGCAGTAGATAAGCATCAGTGCCGCCATCGCGCGGAAGTCGGTAACGCGCGAGACCACCAGCAGCAGGACACCGCCGGTGAGCGACAGGAAAGCGATCACCTTCTCGGAGGCGAAGTAGCGGTCTGCGACTTGCCCTCCGACGAACGGTGCGATGATGGTGGCCAATGGGAGGAGGGCGTAGATCACACCGACCTCAAAGCCGCTGAAGCCCAGTCCCCTGTCCCCCAGATAGGCCGAGAGCACCGGGGCCCAAGCGCCCCAGATCGCGTACTGCAGGAACATCATGATGCCGAGTCGGATCTTCGCGCTCACCTGGCTCTCCTCTCGCCGAGATGGGTTCGCCGCTACCTACTCGAGAATGTCAGGGCCCATCACCTACGTCAGACTATCCTGCGATTAACGGCATCCCACTCGACCCTGCGTCCGAGCT
>JASFMO010000302.1:0-4733 GCA_050117535.1 Gemmatimonadales bacterium
CCAGTCGCTGGCGGAGAGCGGGTGCGACGTGTTGCTCTGCTCGCGGAACCGGGCCGAGGCCGAGAAGGTGGCGGCCGAGCTGGGGACGCCGGAGAGCGGGCGCGTCATCGGCTTGGGCGCGGACGTGCGGCAGCTGAGCGACGTCGAACGACTGGTCGGGACGGCGGTCCGGGAGCTGGGCGGGCTGAGCATTCTGGTCGCCAACGCCGGCGTCGGGGGAGGGTTTGGGCCCATCGACGAGATCGCTCCCGAGGTGTGGCACTCGGTCATCGATACGAACCTGACCGGCGTCTACAACTGCTGCCACAGAGCCGTGCCGGAGCTGAAGAAGAGAGGGGGCGGCTGGATCGTAACGATTGGCAGTCTGGCGGGGAGGTATGCTTTCGCCGGCGGAACCGCGTACAACGCGTCGAAATTTGGGCTGCTCGGTTTCACAGAGGCGCTGATGCTCGACGTCAGGGACCACGGGATCCGCGTCAGCTGCATCATGCCGGGCAGCGTGGACACCTACTTCAACGACACGGAACCGAGCGGAGAATCCTGGAAGCTGGCGCCCGCCGATGTGGCGCAGGTCGTCCTGCAGCTCCTCGATCACGAGGATCGCGCGCTGCCCAGTCGTGTGGAACTGCGTCCAGCGCAACCCAAGAAGCGCTAACTGTGATGAGGTCGGCTGAATGATCGCGCGGACTTACGTCGGTACGCAGGGGTGGTCGTATCCGGATTGGGTCGGGCGCTTCTACCCTGATGGCACGCCCAGTTCGCGCTACTTGTCGATATATGCGAGAGCTTTCTCGACGGTCGAGCTGGACAGCTCGTTCTACGCCATCCCGCCCGCATCCCATTTTCTGAGTTGGCTGGACCGCACACCGGATGCGTTCCGGTTCGCGCTCAAACTGCCCGGAGAGTTGACCCACGAGCGGCGCCTGCGGGGCGGGGATGAGGTTCTAACCACGTTCTGTAAACGTGCGGAGCTGCTCGAGCACAAATTGGGCGTCATCTTGGTACAGCTGCCGCCCGATTTCTCTCCGGCGGAACGATCCGCGCTCGAGGCATTCCTGAAGCGGCTGCCGAAGGATTTTCGGTTCGCCGTTGAGTTCCGCCATCCCGATTGGCTCGAGGAACGAACCTACGCTGCGCTGTCCGGTGCCGGTGCCGGACATGCGCTGTCCGACGGCCCGTGGATACCCAAACAGCGCGTCATGGTGGCAGCGCTGCAGCCGACGGCAGAGTTAGCGTACTTCCGCTGGCTGGGCAGTCCGCCGCACATCTCAAAGTACACGCACGTACAGGCCGACAGGTCGGCCGAAATCGCCGCCTGGTCTGCCGTGCTGGACAAGCTCAGGAGACAGGTGCGAGAGATCTACGGCTACTTCAACAACCACTACGAGGGGCATTCGCCGGCCAGCGCTCGGCGGCTTATGAGACACCTCGGCGAACCGGTCATCGAACCCGACGAGTTGGATCCTCAACTGTCATTGTTCTAGCCGCCGCTCTTCTTTGGTCTGGCCGTCAGGCGCTCGTGGGATCGTCGGAGGAGTGCAAGTGCACTAGCCTCCATTCAACACCCTTCTTTTCATAGATCTCGGTCCAGCGACCCGTTCTTCTGTGCACTCCCTCGCGCCGACGCGCCTCGATCTCGTAGCGCGAGGCGACCCAGCCGATGCCTTTGTCGAGCCGCTCTTCCACCCGCACCACCCGATCGAAGGTCGTGAGGCGAAATCCGGAATAGGCCTGGAGCACCGGGAGAAGATGGTCGATGAACTCGCCGAGACCCTTGAATCGCGGCGGGGGAATCGTGTCGTAGATCAGGCAGTCGGAGTCGTAGATCTCGCCCAGGGCTCCGAGGTCGTACTCGTTCCATGCCCTCAAGTGCGCTTCGTGAAGCTGGAGCAGTTGTGCCGTGTCAGTATCGGGCTTATCCATCGCGATCGCAGTCCGGGTTTCGGGGAGTTGGCGGTCTCACGCCGCAGCTACGGGGCAACGCGGCGAGCCGAAAGAACTGATAGTGTGTTGAGCACCGGACTGGCAAGGGAAGCTTGCCAAGTTGCCGTCATGCGGTTAAGGGTCAGAGCCCGAGCCAACAAACGAGACCTGTGGGTTGCGAGGAGGTGCCATGCTCAAGGTAGGTGATACCGCCCCCGAGTTCGAGTTGGAGTCCGACACCGGTGAGAAGGTCAAGTTGTCGAGCCTTCGCGGTAAGAAGGTCGTGCTGTACTTCTATCCCAAGGACAATACGCCCGGCTGCACGACAGAGGCGTGCGAGTTGCGGGACCGGCAGCCGCGATTGCAGCGCCGAGGCGCGGTCGTATTGGGGGTCAGCCCGGACAGCGTCAAGTCACATCAGAAATTCAAGGCGAAGTACGACCTGCCTTTCCCCTTGCTGGCCGACACCGACCACTCTGTTGCGGAAGCCTATGGCGCATGGGGTGAGAAGAAGATGTACGGCAAGACCCACCAGGGCATTCTCCGAACGACCTTCATTATCGATGAGAACGGGACGGTCGAGCAGGTGTTCGAGAAGGTCAAGCCCAAGGGGCACGGCGATCAGGTCTTGGAAGCCGTTCAGAAGTGAAGGTCTGAGGCAAGCTGGCGGGGGAGTGCGGCCCCGGGTTTCTTGTGAGGCTCACGAAGCCTTCCGGGACTCGCAGTGTCAGTAACCGCTATCGGTGACCACCCGTCGTACCAACTCGGCATCGGCGGGAGAGTATCCATACAGAGTGATCTCTTCGATTCCGGTGTCGACTGTGGCCAGATAGGCGCGTACCGATGCCAGCATGATGCGTGTGGCTTCCTCCAGCGCGAAACCGGCGACCCCCGATGCGAGGATGGGAAAAGCGATCGTCTTGGCCCCGACCTCATCTGCCAACTTCAGGGAATGACGGGTCGAGCCTTCGATCGATAGGCGGCTGGCGGGCTCGTCGCCCATTGCGGCGGCGTGAATGACGTAGCGGGCGGCCAGCTCGCCGCCCCCGGTGATCGCCGCCTGGCCAACCCGAATCGGGCCGTGCTTGTTGCACTCTTCTTGGATCGTCGGGCCGCCCTTGCGGGCGATCGCGCCAGCCACTCCAGCGCCGAGGATCAGCCGGTTGTTGGCAGCGTTGACGATCGCGTCACCTTGGAACTCCGTGATGTCGCCCTGTGCGACGCTAATCTTGGTGTTCCGCCTCATTCGACTCTCCCCATCCCGCGTCAACTGAAGGCTTGCCAGCCATTCTGGGCCTGGCTGCGAAGCCGCCTGACCGTGCTATATTACAAAGACAGTCTACAACCGGGCCAGATGCTGCTGGCCATGGGGATGATAGCTTGGAGGTCTTGGAATGCTGACTTTTACGGATAAGGCGCGCGAGCGGGTGCTGGCGTTCTTGAAGGAGGAGGAAGAGTCGGTCGTTCTTCGGGTCGCCGTGCAGGAGAGCAGCCCGCTGGTTCCGGAGTACGAATTGACGCTCGTCGACGAGGCGGACCGTCAGGACGGAGACGCTGTGATCGATGGCGGCGGCTTCACCGTATACGTCGACGAGTCCAGCGCTGAGAAGCTGGACGGAGCTACCGTCGACTGGGTGGAAAACATGTACGGCGGCGGCTTTCAGGTTGAGAACCCGAACGTCAAGCCGTCAGGCAACGCCGCCGACGGTGAGCTGGCCGAGAAGGTCGCTCAGGTCATCGAGACGCACATCAATCCCGCCGTCGCCAGTCACGGGGGAAGGGTCAAACTCGTCGACGTGCGTGACAGCACCGTCTACGTCCAACTCGCCGGCGGGTGTCAGGGCTGCGGAATGGCAACGGTCACGCTGAAGCACGGAATCGAGAGGATGTTGCGCGAAGCGTTCCCGGAGATCGAGGACGTCATCGATATCACCGATCACTCGAGCGGGTCGAGCCCCTATTATCAGCAGAGGCCGTAGCTCTTTCTGGGACGTCTGAATGGTGATGCGGCGGCTCGATGACAATGTCAACGGGCCGCCGCTCTGCTACCCACAGCGCGGCGGGACTATGGATCGATCACGACGGAACGGCGTCAGCCGCAGACAATTTGTTAGCACCGTGGCGGCCGCCGCCCCAGCGGCATTCCTATCCGGGCCGGCGGGGCTCACCGGGTGTGCGGCGGTCGACAGCAGAGGTGAGCCGCTCTTCCGAATCTCACTGGCGCAGTGGTCACTTCATCGCGCGCTCAACGCAGGCCAGCTGGAGGCTCTCGAGTTTGCGCGCACGACCCGCGAGGACTACGGCCTCGACGCCGTAGAGTACGTCAACTCGTTTTTCAAGGACAAAGCCACTGACGAAGGCTATTTGCGGGAATTGAAGATGCGCGCCGAGGACCACGGTGTTCACAGCCTCCTTATCATGGTCGACGGCGAGGGCGCGTTGGGCGATCGCGATGATGAAGCGCGTGACCAGGCCATCGCCAACCACTACAAATGGGTGGAGGCGGCGAAGTACCTCGGTTGTCACTCGATCCGGGTCAATGCCCGCTCGGAAGGGGCGGCGGACGAGCAGCGAGACCTGGTCGCTGACGGATTGAGCCGTTTGGTCGCCTTCGCTGCGGAGCGTGAGATCAATGTCATCGTGGAGAACCACGGTGGCCTGTCCTCGAATGGCGCCTGGCTGGCCAGCGTTATGGAGGCGGTGGGCCACCCACGCTGTGGTACCTTACCCGACTTCGGCAACTTTCGCGTCGGGGAAGGCGAATGGTACGACCGCTACCAAGGCGTTCGCGAACTCATGCCGTTTGCCAA
>JASFMO010000303.1:0-4726 GCA_050117535.1 Gemmatimonadales bacterium
GATGCGACCCGCGCGCGCCGCGTCCTCCGCCGCACGCCACGACTCTTCGGCTGAACCCGTGTCGATGATCTCGTGGGGCAGGCCTCGCTCGCGCAGCGCCCCGTCCAGGCCGGAATGGCGAAGTGCCAGCGCGGCCAGCGCTCGCTTGTTGAAGATGACGACGAGTGGTTCGTCTCGGCTGGGCAGACGCGTCGGCGAGTCCACCGGATCGCGGCCGGCTCAGTCAGCTGCTTCCAACGCCTGCTCGATATGGGCCTTGAAGATCGCCAGCGGCTGCGCGCCCACCAAGATCCTCCCGTTGACGAAGAAGGTGGGCGTGCCCGTGACTCCAGCCTTCACGGCCGTCATGATGTTGTCGTACACGACTTTGGCTTTCTCGCCCGAGTCGAGACAGCCCTCGAAGCGCGGCATGTCCAGCCCGAGCGTCGACGCGTACCGCATCAGGTTGCCTCGCCCCAACGCCATGTTGTTCTTGAACAGCGTGTTGTGGTACTCGAAGAACCGGCCCTGGTCGGAGGCGCACTCGGCCGCCTGCGCCGCCTCCTCGGCCTGCGGGTGAATCTGACTGAGCGGGTAGTGGAGGACGACGTACTTCAGCTTGTCGCCGTACTCTTCCAGGATGAGCGGGTACCGCGTGTCGTAGTACCGCTTGCAGAACGTGCACTGGTAGTCGGTGAACTCGATGAAGGTGATGGGCGCGTCCTCAGGTCCGAGGAAGGGTCGGCCATCGATGTCCACCATCGGACCGGCCTCTGCCGCGTCTCCGCCCTCGGGGCCGCCCTGGCCCAGACCGAACCCGACCGCGAACCCGATCAGCAGACCCAGCGTCAAATAGAGGAACT
Organism: Gemmatimonadales bacterium; assembly: GCA_050117535.1. Lineage (GTDB taxonomy): Bacteria > Gemmatimonadota > Gemmatimonadetes > Palauibacterales > KS3-K002 > JASFMO01. Next base: position 843 of record JASFMO010000303.1, read on the forward strand.
GTTTCTTCATTCGTTACTCGTCTGTGTGCAAATCTAGATCGCGCTTTCGGCTGGCGTCGCCGCCGCCCCGCTTCCACAACGAGGGTTCTAGGGCGACCGTCACCCTTCAAACCCTGGCCGCCGGCCCGGGTTCCGGGCGCCGGCCTTCCAGCGACCGCAGAAAGATACAACGATTGGCGCTGTCGTGCAGCCGGAGGGCGCGTCGCTAGGCACTTCTATCGGCACGATCCATCAGGATCGGCCCGCCCGCTCTATTCGACGCGCAGCGCGACTAGAGGATCGACGCGACTGGCCCGCCGCGCCGGGATGTAGTTGGCGCCCAGCGCGACAACGATCACGGCGGCCGATACCGCCGCGAACGTCCACGGGTCGGTGGGACTCACCTCGTGCAACAGTCCGGACATCACGCGCGTCGCCGCCAGCGCGGCGGCCAGTCCGATCGCCGCCCCGATCAGCACCGTGATCATCCCTTGCCGGATCACCATGCCCACCACTTCCCGCCGTTCGGCGCCGAGCGCGATGCGGAGGCCGATCTCGTGGGTGCGCCGGGCGACGCCGTGGGCCACGACGCCGTAGGCTCCGATCATGCCGAGTAGCAGCGCGACGGCGGCGAAGACGCCCAGCAGGGTCATGATGAAGCGTGGGCGCGCGACGGACTGCGAGATGATCTCGTCCATGTCTGTCATGCGCAGCACGACCAGGTTCGGGTCGAGCGAGCGGACCAATTCCCGCACCGGGCCGGCCACCGCGCCGGGGTCGCGCTCCGCACGCACCACCAGGCTCATCGAGCCGAGCATGAAGTGCACCATCATCGGCCACTGCTCGTAGTTGAAGTAGAACGTCGGGTGCTCGGTGCCCAGCCCGTCGTACTGGACGTCCCCGACGATACCGACCACGGTGTGCCAAGGACCGTCGGTGGCGGCGAAACGGATCTGCTCGCCGATGGGATCCCCGCCGGGCCAGTAGCGGCTCGCCAACCGCCCGTCGACGACCACCTCGGGCGGGGCGTCGGCCGCGGCGTCCTCGTCCGGCAGACGGCCGCGGACCAGGGGGATGCCGAGCGTCTCGAACAGGCCATCGCCGACGCCCACCAAGCTGCCGGTGCAGCAGAAGGGACCCGCCTGCGCGCTCTCCCAACCGCGGACATGGAAGCGGCCTTGCGAACGGTCGGAGCGGATGGGAGGGCGCGAGACGGTTGCCGCGCTGGTCACACCCGGCAGGGCCGCGGCCCGGTCCGCCAACTCGGAGTAGAACGCGATCGCCCGCTCGGTCGTGTAGTCCGAAGCCGGCAGCGAGAACTGCGTGACTAGCAGATTCTCTTTCTGGAAACCGGGATCCTCGTTGAACAGCAGCCAGAAGCTTTTTACCGCGAGTCCCGCGCCGACCACCAGCAGGACGGCCAGCGCGACTTCCGCGACGACCAGGAATCTTCCAAAGCTGAGACGTTCCCGTCCAGCCGTCGCCGACGGACCTGCGTCCTTGAGCGCCGGCGTCAGGTCGGCCGCCGCCGACCGAAAAGCCGGAAGCAGTCCGAAGACCAGCGTCGTCAGCAGGACGATGCCGCCCACGAAAGTCAGGACCCGGAAGTCGATGCCGACATTGGCGGCGCGCGGGATCGCGCCAGCCTCGAGGGTCAGCAGCAGGTCGATGCCGAACTGGGCCAGCATCAGCCCCAGCAGCCCTCCCACCAATGCGAGAATGAGGCTTTCGGTGAGCAGTTGCTGCAGCAGACGGCGACGGCCCGCGCCCAACGCGCCGCGCACGGCGATCTCGCGGCGTCGGCCCTCAGCGCGCGCCAGCAGCAGGTTCGCTACGTTGGCGCAGGCAATCAGCAGGACGAAACCTACCGCCGCCAACAGCAGCAACAACGCGGGACGAATGTTGCCCACGTAGTCGTCCAGCAAAGGCATGACGTACAGGCCGTGACCGACGTGGTGATCAGGGTATACCTCGGCCCATCGCACCATCATGCCCTTCATCTCGGCATCGGCTTGGTCGAAGGTCACGCCATCGGCCAGGCGCCCGATCATCCAAAACCAATGACCACCGCGCCAGGTGCGTGCCGGGTCGAGGGGCAACTGCGTCCATATCTGCGTATTCGGGTACGGAAACGCGAAGCCCGCCGGCATCACGCCCACGATCGTCCCGGAGCTGGCGTACTCGGAAACCTCGACCCCGGCGTCCAGGCGCCGTCCGATGACACCCGGGTCGCCTCCGAAGCGGCGCTGCCAGAGGTCGTAGCTGAGCACGAAGACCGGCTGCGGTTCGGCCCCGTCGTCTTCGGGTATCAGGGTCCGGCCTAGCAGCGGCGGCTCGCGAAGTACCGCGAACATGCTCGCCGAAACGTAACCGGCCTCGACGATCTCTGGCTCGCCTTCGCCATCGGTGATCGTCAGGGCCTCGGTCGATATCGCCGCCACATGCTCCATCGTCTGGTTCTGCTCGAGGTAGTCGAAGTACTCGGGCGAGCCGACGGCGTACTGCGGGAAATCGTAGCCGCTCTCCGGCGCGAAGTACGTGAAGATGGCGACCAGATCGTCGGGTTTGTCGTAGGGTAGCGGCTCGAGCAATACGCCGCTCACAGCGCTGAAGATGACCGTGTTCGCGCCGATGCCGACGGCCAGCGTCAGGACGGCGATGGCGGTGAAGGCGGGGTACTTAACTAGATGGCGAACGGCGTAGCGGATGTCCTGCGCGATCCTATTCATGAAGACGAATCTCCCGAAACCCATGTTGGGCGGCGACGACCGCCCGGTCCGCAACCTTGAGGCACCCGAGACGCGCTCTGCACCGTCAAGGCACAGGGCATGCCAGGAGACCTAGACCGTAAGTAGTCCTTTGACAGAGGGTTACGATGACAACATTCGACGCACGGCGACGCGGATGACCGTTTGCGGGAAGCGAAGTCCCAATAGCGAACAGCCTTCGAGTGTCGAAGGGTTCAGCCGAGCAGCTCGACCAGCTCGGAAAGCCCCATAAGGCTGAACACGATCACGATGCCCGCGACGACGAGCCCGATGAGCGCGAGCACGCCTTGAATCGTGAAGAACGTCTTGAGCTTCCCGAAACATTCCATCAACGCCGCTTCGTCCCCGTCCCGGAATGCGGATTCGATCGAGGTGCTGGCCTTATACAACAGCACGCCCATCCAAATGGGCAGCCAGGCGATGATGATGCCCACGATGGAGAGAGCGACCAGCACCCCATAGACGATCGCCAGAACGCCCAAGAGTCGAATCCAACCCTTGCTCTCGAAGAGCGGCATGGCGAGCGACTGGATCTTCTCGGAGCCGACTGGGTTGTCGAAGTTCATGGCAGCCTCCTCTCGGGTTCAGCAGGCGGTAGCCGGCCGTCATACGCGACTCAGTTGAGTTTCAACCTCTCTCCAAGTTCCCACCAAGGAATGCGACCGCCGTGGCGGTGAACGTCCGGCTCCAGTGCCTAAGGACGGGTACGTGTCGTCCGTTAGGAATCACCCACAGGTAAGCCGAGGGGATCGCCTCGGCCATCTCGGCCGCCATCGACGTGGGGAAACACCAATCGCGATCCCCGTTCACAATCAGAGTCCTGGCTCGAATCGTGGCGAGCCGCGGCGGCGTGAAGGCCATGTCCTCGTAGTCCGACGCGAACGACCCAAAGAGGTCGAGAAGACTCCTGATCTGATCGTCCCCGTGAAGATGCAGCCGCCGGAGGCGGGACCAACCAGACTCGGGGTACGTGTCGGCGGAAGTGGCGGCGACTCGTTCCCGACACGCGGCAGGATAGTAGGTGCCCACTCCGACGAGAACCATGGCCTCGACCCTCTCTGGCTGCTGTGTCGCCATGTGAAGGAGCGTCATGGCTCCGGTGCTGATGCCGATCGCTCTCACCGACTCGATCCCCAA
>JASFMO010000304.1:0-4719 GCA_050117535.1 Gemmatimonadales bacterium
GATGAGCCGCTGGAGATCGCCGGCAGGAAATTCCGGTCGAGGCTCATACTCGGAACGGGCAAGTACAAAGACAACAACACGATGGTCGAGGCGATCACCGCGTCCGGCACGGAAGTGGTCACTGTAGCCGTCCGCCGCGTCGACCTGGATCGAACCAAAGAGGAGGGGGTCCTCTTTCATCTCGATGATGAGAGGTGGTCGCTGCTCCCCAACACGGCGGGCTGCTACACAGCGGAGGACGCCGTTCGTTACGCCGAGCTCGCGCGGGCGGCGGGCTTCACCGATTGGATAAAGCTGGAAGTTATCGGCGACGAAGACACGCTGCTGCCCGATGTGGAAGGGCTGCTGGTCGCGGCCCGGCGACTGGCTGCCGAGGGGTTCAAAGTGCTGGCGTACACCAACGAGGATCTGGTCACGGCCCTGAAACTCGAGGACGCCGGAGTGGCGGCGGTGATGCCCTTGGCTTCGCCGATCGGCAGTGGCCTCGGCCTGCTAAACCCGTTCACCATCCGTCTGATCAAGAGTCGTATTAGCGTCCCAGTGATCGTCGATGCAGGTGTGGGTACAGCCTCGGACGCCTGTATTACGATGGAGCAAGGCGTCGATGGCATACTGATGAACACGGCGATCGCCGCCGCGAGTGATCCGGTGCGGATGGCGTTGGCGATGAAGGCCGCGACCGAGGCGGGTCGGCTCGCCTATCTCGCGGGCCGCATGCCGCGACGGGAGCAAGCCGTTCCGTCGAGCCCGACGACCGGTATGCTGGACTGAGGCGGACCGACGCGAAGCGACGGAATATCACCGGCACGCTCGGCGGCGCTGCAGGTCTTGAAGGCCGTCAGAAAGGGTGCGTTTGCCGATCGCGCCTTCGAGGTCGCAGCCGAGTCGCTGGAAGAGGCGGATCGCCGGCTGGCCCAGGAAACCGTTCTTGGCGTTCTGCGTCTGCGGGGACGCCTCGATCACATCCTCAACGCGCTGGTCAAAGGCGGCGTCGAGGCGCTCGACGACGAGGTGTTGGACGCGTTGCGACTGGGCGCGTACCAGCTGTTGGAGCTTGATCGTGTCCCCGCGTATGCCGCGGTATCCGAGGCCGTCGAGATGGCGAAGCGCGCGGCGGGGAGGGGGGCGGCCTCGCTGACGAATGCGGTCTTACGCCGACTGAGCCGTTCGTCCTATTATTCCTTTGCATTTCCGGCCCTCGACGAGGCGCCACTGGAACATCTGTCCAGTTGGGGCTCGCATCCGCGCTGGCTGATCGAGCGGTGGCTGGACCGGTGGCCGGTGGATAGCGTGTGTCGCTTGGTGGAGTACAACAATCGCCGGCCTGCGGTGTACGTTAGCGTGGCAGGCGATAGAGAGAAGGCGATAGAACGACTGCGGCAGGTCGGCGTCGAGGCGGAGGTTATAGAAGGGGTTGGATCGTCGCTGCGGGTCGAATCCGCCGCTGTGCAGCGGGCGCTCGCTACGGTGGGGGGCGTCGTGCAAGACCCTGCCGCCGCCACAGTCGTCGACTACATGGCGCTGGCCCCGACGACGGGCGTGGTGGACATGTGTGCCGCCCCTGGCGGCAAGGCGGCGCTACTCGCGATGCGAGGTCACGAGGTTTGGGCCATGGATGTGTCGCGTGCACGACTCGTGAAGTTGTTGGAAACGCGCGCCCGCCTGGGGCTTACGCACCTTCACGCCGCGCAGGCCGATGGGACGCGTCCGCCGATTCGAGAGGCCGATGCGGTCTTGCTGGATGTCCCGTGCAGTGGCACCGGGACTCTGGGGCGCCACCCCGATGGGCGCTGGCGCCTGCGACGCGACGAGCTTGACGTGCTCGTCGATCTCCAGCGTCGTTTGTTGGACGCTGCGGCCGAAATCGTGCGGCCGGGCGGTTTGCTCGTCTACGCGACCTGTTCGCTGGAGCGAGAGGAGAATGAGGGGCAGGTAGAGGCGTTCATGTCGAGGAGACGGGAATTCCAGCGGGAGCAGGGCGGCGCTCCGGTGAGAGCAGACCTGCTCGATGCCGAAGGGGATCTGGTCGTGCTTCCGCAGCGAGATAGCATGGATGGAGCCTATGCAGCGAGACTCAGGCGAAGCGGCGGCTGACGGCGAAGAACCTGTGGCACGGGGGCGGGGCTGGCCGGGGCAGGTGGTCACGAGGGGTCGCCTTCTGTTCATCTTGGCGGGTGCGGCCGTCCTCGGCCTCTTGCTGGGATACCTGACGGCGGTGTTGGTGATCTTCCCGGCGCAGACGTCGGCCGTGGAGCTGAACCGGGTCCCGGAGGCCGTCGGGCTCGAGACAGGCGAAGCTCGGGCTTTGATCGAAGCCGCGGGGCTGGCCTACGATGAGGAGGGTGGCCTGTACCATCGCTCCCCCGTGGGGACGGTAATTGCACAGGAACCTCTGTCGGGACAGATGGCGGCACCCGGTTCGACCGTGAAGGTTACGCTGAGTCTAGGTCCGAAGATGAGTCCTGTGCCGGATGTGGTCGGTCTAGACCATTCGCAGGCGGAAGTCGCCCTCGCGCGCGCCGGCTATGAGAGCGAGTTGGATTGGGTGGATGCCGATGCCGATGTCGGTCAAGTGGTTGATACTCGACCTGCGCCTGGAACGCCGCTGCAGCTTCCGGGAACGGTGCGGCTATTTGTCAGCGCCGGTGCGCGGAGAGTAACGATCCCGAACCTTGTCACTCTATCGCTGTCGGGTGCGAGAGAGACACTGGAGCGGTTGGGCCTCAGGCTTGGCGATATCAGGGAGGACTCGGCCTCGCTAGCCGCCCCGGGGACGGTCATTGGTCAGACGCCATCGTCGGGGACTGTAGTCGACAGGGCAACGCGAGTCGTCGTCCTTGTAGCCACCGCGCCGGAGTTGAACCAACCACCGGATACGGGATCGAGCCGGTAGTCAGGCGGGCTCTGAGGAGAGAATGGATGGTATCACGGGACGTTGAGGTGCGTCCGGCGTCGGCCGGCTGGTTCCTGAGGCGGATGTGCCTTCTCGTAACGCCGTTAGTGACCGCAATTGGCCTCGGGTGCGGCGTGGACGTTCGCGGTGTTGAGGTTGGCGATCGTGTTCCTGGTTACAGCGCACCGGACTTGTCAGGTCGGGAGGTGTCGCTTGACGACCATCTAGGCGATGTCGTGCTGGTCAACATCTGGGCGACCTGGTGTGGGCCCTGTCGGGTCGAGATGCCGCCGATCCAGGCCAGCTACCGTCGCTACAAGGACCGCGGTTTCACGGTTCTGGCTGTGTCGATCGACCAGGGTCCGGGTTACGAGGAAAAAGTCGCCGCATTCGCGGACGAGTACGGACTCGAGTTTCCGATACTGCTGGATCCGGAAGGACGTATCACGGAAGTTCTGAGGACGGTCGGAGTTCCAGAGACGTTCGTGCTGGGTCGGGACGGTCGAATCGTGAAGCGCCTGATCGGGGCGGCCGACTGGAACTCTGCGACCAACCAGGTACTGATCGAAGAGCTGCTGGGGATGTAGTCAATGAAGACCGAGCGAATGAAGTTCAAGCGCAACTGGCTGTACATGCTGACGGGCTTGTTGATCTCGGTATTTCTCTGGTTGGCCGTGAGCGCCGACACGGTCGCGCAGCAGACACTGTTGGCCGAGCTTGTTGTCGTCAATGCGGATCGCAGGTTCGTGATGACGGAGCAGGAGCCCGCGACGCGCGAGGTTTCGGTGGTATTCACGGGACGGGCGGGCGACCTGGCACTTCTTTCGATCTCGCGGCCGCAGATCGTTGTCGCGATTGACAGTGTGAATGCGCCGTCGCGCGAGGTCGTGCTGGAACCCTCGTTGGTGAGAGGTAGAGGGGGCCGCGATCTGGGAGACGTACGGGCGGTCAGCGTACGCCCGGAACGACTGACTCTTCGGTTCGAGCGGAGAGCGACGAAGGTGGTGCCCGTCGTTCCGATCGTCCAGGTACAGCCTGGCGAGGGGTACGTTTTTGCCGATTCCCCGCGGGCCGAGCCGAGTGCTGTGGCGGTTGAGGGCCCCGAGGCGTCTGTATTGCTGATCGATTCGGTTTTCACGGTACCGGTTAGGGAGGAAAATGTCCGCGACTCGCGCAACCTCGAAGCACCGTTGGAGGAGCCGGCGGATAGCCTCGTGGTGTTCTCGTCTCAGAGTGTCCGGATCGCGGTCGCGATCGAGCCGCTCACGGAGCGGGTCTTCCCAGGCATACCCGTGGGTGTCGGCGGCGAGGCTGCGGGAGGACTCAGGGTGGAGCCATCGTTGGTTGATGTTCGTATCTCGGGACCTCGCAGCCGGGTCGAAGCCGTGCGGCCGGAGGACCTATCGCCGGAAGTGATCGTGCGTAGCGCGGGTGAGGTCGACCGCAACTTGCCGGTACGCTTGAGTGGACTTGATCCCTTCCTGGAGGCGGTTTTGGAGCCCGATTCCGCGCGTGCGGTGCGGAGCGACGATGCGGAACAGCGCTGAGCGCGATACACCGTATCTCATGAGGTCGGCATGAGCGTGGGCGTCGTCCTCGCCATCGAGACGTCATGCGACGATACGTCGGCGGCGCTGCTGCGTGGTGAACGCGACGTGCTCGGCCACGTGATTGCGACGCAAGACATGCACGGGGACTTAGGTGGTGTCGTTCCGGAGATGGCGTCTCGAGCTCAGCTTCAGGTCATCGATGGCGTGGTCATGGAGGCGCTGCGACAAGCGCAGATGTCGCTGGCCGACGTCGATGCTTTCGGTGTTACGGCGGGT
>JASFMO010000305.1:0-4703 GCA_050117535.1 Gemmatimonadales bacterium
ACCGCTACCGGCTCGGGCGGCGGCTCGCGCCGTCGGTCCGGATCGAAGCGCGGATAACCGAGCCAATCGAACGGCGAATAAGTATCACCGATGGCGACGGCAGCGATCTCGCGCGCCACGCTCTCGAAGTTGTCGCTGCTGCTCATCAGAACCACGCCGATTCCTCGATCGCGATATCCGACCGCGTAGTTCTGCCAGCCGAAGTCATGACCGGTGTGGAAGAACGCCTTGCCGGCCTCTGAGTCGAAGACACCCCAACCGAGCGCCCACGAAAGATCCGGCGCGCCAGCTTCCTCGTCACTGTCTCTCCACGCGCCCGGGCCGAACATCCGCTCCGAGCGAACGGCGATCTGTGGCGTCAACATCGAGTCGACCAACGCCGCGCTCGCCGGGTCAGGGTTCAGCAGAGCCACGAGGAAACGCGCGTAGTCGTCGGCCGTTGACTGCATCGAGCCCGCCGCTTCCGCCTCGCGCCGCCTCCTCAGCCGCCCTGGCCTCTCGTACTCGTCATGGGGTACGGCATGGTTGGCCTCGAATGCTGCCTGCCAGACATAGCTGGTCCGCTCCATTCGCAGTGGCCCGAAGATCGATTCGCGGCTCAGCTCCTCCAGCCCGCGCCCAGTTAACTGCTCGACCACCATCTGCAGCAGCGCGATGCCTTCGCCCGAGTAGGAGAACCGCGACCCGGGCTCGAACAGGATGACCAAGCGGCCGTCGTCCCTGAGGAACCTCCAGTTGGGGAATCCGGTGGTGTGGCTCAGCACCGTACGCGCCGTGATGCGGCCCGCACGATCGTCGCCAACGAGGTCCGTGTATCGAGGGTGCTCGGCCAGCGGCTGCCCCATGTAGTCCTGCAGAGGCGTATCGAGATCGAGCACGCTTTCCTCGACCAGCAACATCACCAGGTAGGCGAAGACGGTCTTGCTGAACGACGCTGCGGCGAAGACCGTCTGCTCATCGTTCGGCGCGCCGCCGCTCCGATCTCGCAATCCGAAGCCCCGCCGGTAGACGACGCGCGAGTCGTTGATGATCGCGCAAGACAGTCCCGTCACACCCGCCCTCTGCATGATTTCTTGGATCGACGCCTCAACCTGTCCCGCCGGAACCGTCGTGCCGTTTAGCCGCTCTAGACGTTGCTGCGAGGCGATGGGCTGACCGCACCCGAGGACCAGCAAGAGGAGGACAGCGGCGATTCGCAGTTCTTTCACACGCCTGCCTTTCAAAGTGCGTCTTTTGCAAACACCACGCGGTACGAGTCGTATGGATGATAAGGACTTCGCAAGCACCGTGCACCCGGCGCGATTAGGGAGCCATCGGCCACTCGCTGTCAAACGGGCGCCACAACGCTCAGCTTGACACGGGTGTTAGACTGGGTGAGCCCTTTCCGACAGAGCCCGTCCGTGCGAGTGATAGGCGACAAATCGTGTGGCTTTCACTCATGCCGGCGCAAAATCGCGAGTCGTTCACGGAGCACGCGCATGATACGACAGCTGGCGAAGCTGAGCGTCCTCACCGCCTCATGCACTGTACTCACGTTCACGCAGGCCCGCGCCCAGGACGTCACGACCGATACGGTGACCGGGGCTCTGCATGTATTCCTCGACTGCAACGCGCGCAACTGCGACTTCGATCACTTCCGGCGCGAGATCACTTGGGTGAACTGGGTTCGGGATCGACGGGACGCCGAGGTACACCTGCTCGTGACCGATCAGCGAACCGGAGGCGGCGGGAGGCAATACACGCTCGACTACCTGGGGCAGCGCGTCTTCGCCGGCCTCGAGAAGTCCCTCTCGTATACCTCTGACCCCACCGACACCGATGCGGAAGTGCGAGAGGGGCTGACGCAATCCCTCGCTTTGGGACTGGTCCAGTTCGTCGAGACGACCCCCGTGGCTCCGCGTTTGCGGATCGTGTACGAGGCGCCCGCGGTCGCGGTCGTCCAACGAGAGGACGGCGATCCGTGGAATCTCTGGGTGTTCCGACTCAGCTTCGACGGTTCGGTCGAGGGTGAAGAACTGGAAAATAGCCACGGGCTCCGGGCGTCAGCGTCGGCGGACCGAGTCTCCGAGGAGCTAAAGATCAACATCGATGTGAATGGCCGGTACAGTCGCGACGAGTTCGACTTCGAAGAAGAGGGCGTGGAGATCTACGAAGACTGGGACTACTCCGCGGGTATACTCACAGTCTGGAGCCTGAGTGACCACTGGTCGGCCGGCGGTAGCGCAAACGCCGACGTATCGACGCGCGTCAACCGGGATCTGGCGTTGTTCGCTGGCCCGGCCATCGAGTACAACATCTTCCCCTACAACGAATCAACGCGACGACAGGTCACGTTTCGCTACTCGATCGAAGCCGCTGCCTTCTGGTACATGGAAGAGACCGTGGAGGGTGAGACGGAAGAATTCCTACCGCGGCACAGCCTGATCGTTGGAGCGGCGGTCCAGCAGCCGTGGGGCGAAGTCCACGGATCTCTGCGTGGAACCCAGTATCTGCACGACGCAAAGACTCATCGTCTCACGGCATGGCTGAACTCTGAGTACCGACTGTTCCGCGGATTGAGCTTCGACATCGACGCGGAGATCTCACGCATCAAAGACCAGTTCTTCTTGTCCGCCGAAGGAATCGACCCCGATGACATTCTGCTGAGACGACGGCAGCGCGAGACCAACTTCCGATACGAACTGAGTCTCGGGCTCAGCTACCGCTTCGGCTCGAAGTACGCCAACATAGTGAACCCGCGGATGGGTGGTGTCGGCCGCGGTTACCGGTAAGGCGAACACCGCATCTGCATTCAGCCAGGAGAACCCATGATCCGTCCGGTGTCACCCCGCTGCTGGCCGTTCTGCGCCGCTCTGTTCACCGGCATCCTCACGCTCGGTATGCCTCACGGAGATTCGACCGCACAACCAGCCAGTCAGGACGCTGCCGGGCAGGTCCAAGCTGCGCAGGCCCCACGCTTCGAGATCTCGTTCCCGAGCTCCGTCCGTTCGCAGCCGGTCACCGGCCGCGTCTACGTCATGATCTCACGCCGGCCGGAGCCCGAACCGCGGTTCCAGATCGGCCGGACCGGCGTGCCGCTGTTCGGTCGCGACGTGGAATCGCTCGCGCCCGGCGAGCCGGCCGTCATCGATGCCTCCGACCTCGGCTCACCGGTGATCAGCCTGAGCCAGATCCCGGCCGGCGAGTACTACGTCCAGGGCTTCGTGAACATCTACGAGCGCTACCCTCGAGCGGATGGCCATGTGGTCTGGATGCCCGAGGACCATTGGGAGGGACAACGGTGGGAGCGTTCGCCCGGTAACCTGTACAGCGATGTGCGACGGGTACGGCTCGATCCCGTTGCCGGATACGTGGTGAGTCTCGAGGCGGACAACGTCATCCCACCCGTTGAGATCCCGGCCGACACACGCTTCGTCAAACGTTTCCGCTTCCAGAGCCCCATGCTGACCGAGTTCTGGGGCCGACCCATCTACCTGGGCGCTACGGTGCTGCTCCCCCGCGACTACGACCGCGAGACGATCTCGTACCCGGTGCTCTACCGCCAGGGCCACTTCTCGCTCGGCGCACCTCTGCGTTTCCGGGAGGGGACGGAGCTGTACGAGGCCTGGATGGAGGACGACTTCCCCCGCATGATCATCGTCACCTTCCAGCACCCGAACCCGTACTTCGACGACTCGTACGCCGTGAACTCGGTCAACGTCGGCCCCTATGGCGACGCGATCATGCAGGAGCTGATCCCCGAGGTCGAGCGCCGCTTCCGTATCATCCGCCAGCCGTGGGCCCGTTTGCTAAACGGCGGCTCGACCGGCGGCTGGGAGGCGCTGGCGTTGCAGATCTTCCACCCTGACTTCTTCGGGGGAACCTGGGCCGATTGCCCCGACCCCGTCACCTTCACCAACGTCGAGGGCATCAACATCTACGAGGACGAGAACGCGTTCTACAAGCAGTACGAATGGCGACGCGTTCCCACCCCGAACACGCGTGAGACCGACGGCCAGATCCGCCTGACCTCCGAGCAGCGGAACCGCTGGGAGTTGGTGAACGGGACCAGGGGCCGCTCGGGCGAACAGCTCGATATCTGGTCAGCGGTGCACGGCCCGCTAGGTGAGGACGGATACTTCAAGCCGTTGTTCGATAAGCGGACCGGCGTCATCGATCCCGAGGTGGCCGCCTATTGGCGGAACAACTACGACTTGCTCGAGCACCTGAAGCGCAATTGGGGGACGCTCGGGCCCAAGCTGGTCGACAAGCTCCATATCTATACGGGGACGATGGACAACTTCTACCTCAACGTCGCCGTCAAGGAGATGGAGGTTTGGATGGCGACTACCGAAAACCCACATTACCCGGGCTTCTTCATGTACGGGGACGGAAAGGGACACTGCTGGTCCGGGCCCGTCAGCACCGCCGAGCGCCTGAAAGAGATGGCCTCCCACGCCCTGCGCCACATGCCGGCGGCGCTGACGGCGCCGTGGTGGCGCTACTAGCGCCTGAGCATGGGCTGAAGTCGGCCGTAGCTGGCGCTGCGCCAGGCCCACTCCAGCGGGCCAAACTGGAAGAGCCGCAGCCATGCCGTGCTGAGCGCGAGTTGCAGGATGAAGACGGCGAGCGCGACGAGCACGCAGTGAACGGCGCGCAGCTCGCCGTACCAGCCGAGCCCATGAGCGTAGAAGAAGGCACCCACCACGATTGATTGGCCGACG
>JASFMO010000306.1:0-4697 GCA_050117535.1 Gemmatimonadales bacterium
CGGGATGTTGATGTTCTCCGGTGGAATGTTGACGTGCTTGAAGAAATGCTCGTGCATGAAATAATGGTAGCTCTGTGGGTGGTTGGGTGCGAGGCCGACATACTCGTCCAGGTTGAACGTCGTGACGTGAGAGAAGTCGAGCTGTTCTTCCTTGTGCAGACGAACCAGCTCCTGATAGAGGCCGAGGGGGGTGGAACCCGTCGCCATTCCCAGGACCGCGTTGGGTTTGGCGTTCAGCACTTCGACGACGATGTCGGCTGCCGTCTTGCTCATCTGCTCGTAGTTCTTTTGGATGATGACTTCCATCGTGAACCTCCGCGTTGCGTGTCGCTCGGCGCCGCTGCGGTCGTCCCCCCGCAAGAGCCGTGGGACGCCAGGGGCGGCCTGTCAGAGAGTCCAGACTCGGATATCGCCAGGTGGGCGAAGACCCGATTGATTTTTGAGGGTTGGGTGTGAGCAACTTACGCGTACGGATCGCTCTCTGAAAGACGGCGAAGCCGTGAGCCCTTCCCGCGACGTCGGTCGCGCGTGTACATTCTCGCCTCATGAGTCAGAAATTGCGGAGCGTCTTGTGGATCGCCTTGGCCGGCATGTTCGCGGTGTCGCTGTGGTTCTCGGCGTCGGCCGTGGTGCCGCAGCTGACGGCCGAGTGGGGATTGGGCGATGCCGCGCAATCGTGGCTCACGATGAGTCTGCAGCTGGGGTTCGTGGTTGGGGCCCTGCTGAGCGCCCTGCTGAACCTGGCGGACCGCATCCCGATTCGGGCGCTGTTCGCTGTGAGCGCGTTGACCGGCGCCGTCTTCAACGCGGCCATCGCCCTCTTCATCGACGGCCCGGTGATGGCGATCGCGCTGCGCTTCCTGACCGGCGTGGTTCTGGCTGGAGTCTATCCACCGGCGATGAAGCTCATGGCCACTTGGTGCAAAGAGGACCGCGGGCTTTGCATCGGGCTGTTGGTGGGGGCGCTGACGGTGGGCTCGGCGATGCCGCATCTGTTCAACGCGCTCCCCCTCCTGGGCGGCGAAGCGGGCATCCCGCCATGGCGCACGGTGTTGCTGATCGCTTCCGCCTCCGCCGTCCTGGCCGCCGTCATCGGTGCCGTCTTCGTCAAGGCCGGACCGCTTCATGCCGAGGTGGCGCCGTTCGAACCCCGGCACGCGGGTCATGCGCTATCGCGGCTGCCGCTGCGCCTGGCCAACTTTGGCTACCTGGGTCACATGTGGGAGTTATACGCGATGTGGACCTGGGTGCCCCTCCTGCTGTTGACCAGCTACCGCGAAGCCGGTTGGAACGAGGCCGCCGCCAGGTTGGCCGGTTTCGGCAGCGTGGCGATTGGGGGTCTGGGCTGCATCGTCGCGGGTCAGGTCGCCGACCGCTGGGGCCGCACAAGCGTCACGTCGATCAGCCTGGCAGTATCGGGCGCCTGCGCACTCGGAGTCGGCCTGTTGTTCCGAGCGCCGGGTCTGCTGACCATCGTCTGCCTGGTGTGGGGATTCGCGGTCGTGGCCGACAGCGCGCAGTTCAGTGCCGCGGTGAGCGAATTGAGCGACTCGCGCTATGTGGGGACCGCGCTCACCATGCAGACCAGCCTTGGCTTTCTGCTGACCCTCTTCACCATCCGGCTCGTCCCAGCGCTGGTGGAGCGCATCGGCTGGGAGTGGGCATTCGCCTTCCTCGTCATCGGTCCGGTGTTCGGCATCATCTCTATGCTGCGCTTGCGCAGGCTCCCCGAATCGAGCGCGATGGCGTCCGGAAATCGCTAGGTCGTCCCTCGCGACGTTCCGCAGGCGCTGAGGTCAAGGGCGCCGTGAATCGCCCAGAAACGGAATGCTGTGGTAAATCGTACAGGTGGGTAGGTGGTTGCCCGGCCTGCGATCCGACAAGATTATTGAGTATACTAGAAGCATTCGGTTTCGCAGCAGTGGGGAAACTCGAGCCTAGGTGGAGACTAGCCGTGCGCTTCCCCTTCGAGCGGGAAGATCCGGGCCCAAGTCACTGGATCATCGTCGATCCGCGACCGCCGGGCTACATCGGTCAGGAAATCGTGGATCTGTCGCAGGGCGCCATCGAGCTTAGACAGGCGGCCCGCGGGCTGCGCGCTTTCGCCGAGCTGCGGGAGAACTGGATCGATCTGAGAGAAGTGGCTCGTGATTGGAATCGATGGCCGGGAGATCGTCCCGATCATGTGCGGGACCTGTCCTTCGGACTGCGACTCGTCTACGGCATCGATTTCGACGCCGAGACTGCCGTCTTCGCGGGTAAGCCCATCCGCCACCTGGCGGTGCACGGGTCCAAGCGTCCGCCGACGCCGGCGACGGTTGGTGAGATCGCCTCGTACTTCTGGGGACGCCGACCGGCGCAGATGCGTATCGCGCCGACCGGTTTCGCCCATGTTGTGGTGGGTATGGACTGGGAGCAGTTGGACCCTCAACACTTGATGCGGTTGCTGTGATGAGTTGGAAAGCCGAACTACTGGACCTGTTTGGACTGAACAAGAAGTCGCTGATCGAGCGCTGGACGGACCGTGCCTTCCACGCGGTGGAACAAGCGGCCGGCTCGGTCGGGGGCGCCTCGGAGCGTGCCGGTGACGCCGCGCGGTCGGTGCGCGACAGCACGCGCAAACGCCTGGATGAGGCCGGTGAGCTGGCGAAGGCTGGCACGCGGGTCGGACGGAGGGCCGTGTCCGGGAGCGTCGACGCTATCGCGCGCCGCGCGGCGGAGATTCGAGAACAGCGAGAGCGGCGGCGCGCAGCCCGACGCGATGCCCGGGAACGGCGGCAGGCGCTGCGACCTCGCGCTCCTATGCGGATCGATCTGCGCCGCGCCGATCGTGTCGTCTTGCGCGGACGTCGCCCGGTAGATCTCCGTATGATCGGCGGCGGCAGGGTGCGCTACCGGTACTACGAGCGGCCGGGTTTCCTTTTTCGGGCGTATCTACACTTGACGGGCCGCAGGATCTGGCCGCCTCGGTAGAGTATTCTGGACTCGCGTAACGGGGTGGAAGCCTCGCGCCGCCCGGCGACCGTCGTCGGGATACCGGTCTCGGTCGTTCGCTGGGGGCTCATTGTCTTTGCGGGCGCCTCGATCCTGGGCTTTCTCGCCGCCTTCCTGCTATCCGAGGACTGGGGTCAGGAGATTGCTAGCCTGCAACGCTTCAACCCCGTCTGGTTCCTTCCCGCCGCGGGCCTGATGCTCTTGGATTGGTTCGGTTCAGGGCTGCGGATCAAGGCCCTGGTTGGCCCGCACAACAGCCGCATCTCGCTCTTCAAGTCGGCCCAGATCGGCGTGGCGTGCACGGCGATGGGGTACTTGACTCCGTCGTCCACAGGAGCCGGTCCGGCGACGATCTACGGATTGATGAGACAGGGGCTGACGTTCGGACGCGCCGCGGCCATCAACGCGATGTCGTTCCTCTCGAACGTGATCTTCCTGTCGCTGGCCGGGCTTGTCGCGTGGGTTCTGGGCGCCGGCGGCACCGTGGCCGATATCCGCTTGCCGATCGCGGGCCTCTCCGCCGCGGCGCTGTTTAGGTGGTCCGCCTGGCTGTTCGGTCTCGCCGTCGTCGGCATCGTCGTCCTCGCCCTTTTGCCCGGCGTGACTCGCGCTGTGGTCCAGCGGATCATGGGACGCGACCATCCGCGCGTCGAGCGCGTCCTGTATCAGATCGACGAGATGCACAAGGGGATCGTGGCGTACTGGCGCGAGTCGGGCACGCTGCTCTTCGTCTTGGCGATCCTCAGTGGTGCCGTCCACTTCGGTTCTCGCTTCATGCTCGGCTATGTCGTATTGCGAGGCTTTGTCGTCGAAGCCCCGTTCCTCGAGGTCGTCCTGCTCCACATCGTCATCCAATACCTGCTCTTCGTGGTCCCCACACCCAGCGGCGCCGGCATCGGCGAGCTGATCACCGCCGCCGTCATGTCGCCGTTCTTGCCCCCGGGCCTCGCCTTGCCGTACACGGCCGTGTGGCGACTGTTCTTGAACTACGGAACGGTCACGACCGGCGGCGGCCTGTTGATGACTTGGTTGGGCAAGGACGGGGCGCGCTAGCGGAGAGGGTCAGGTCCCCGGGGGGCGCGCCGCCGCCGAATCCACGCCGTGACCAGGGTGAAGGTGGCGAGCAAAGCCGCCGCGGCCAGAAAATGCAAGAACGCCTCGCGCCGAGCTTCACCGGTGCCGCGAATCAGGGCATCGGCGAAGTACGTGTAGACCAGTGTGCCGGGCAACATGCCGATCAGAGAGCCGAGCACGTAGTCCCGCATCGCGACTCTTGAGAGGCCGGCGCCGAAATTCAGGGCATTGAACGGAACGAGCGGGATGAGCCGTAGATAGAGCATCGTTCCGAATCCGTGCTCGCCGATCTTTGCGTCCAGCACGGCCGCTTTCCCCTTCAAGATGCGGGCGACGAAGCCGCGGCCGAGGTGACGGGCCAGCACAAATGCCCCGAGGGCACCGAGATTGGCGCCGAGGGTATTGTAGAGCATCCCGCGAACCACACCGAAAATGGCACCGCCCGCTAGAGTCGGTATCGTCCCCGGCAGGCCCAGCGCGGTGCCGGCGGCATACAGCGTGACGAAGACGAGAGGAGACCACCACGGGCTGCCCAGTCCGCGGAAGAAGTCGGCGATCATCTGAGGGTTGGCGCGCTCGGCGATCGGGCTCCAACGAAACAGCGCGATTCCCCCGACGAAGATGACGAG
>JASFMO010000307.1:0-4684 GCA_050117535.1 Gemmatimonadales bacterium
TGACCGAAATGCTCTCCGCTCCGATCAGGTCGGCCGTCTCCTGGCTGAGCTGGAGGTGGACGGACACCACGTCCGCCACGGCGAGGATATCCTCCAGCGAGTCGTAGCGGCGAGCGCCGACCTCCGCCTCGAATTCCGCCTGCGCCTGGCGGTCCCAGTAGGCGATCTCCATACCGAACGGCACTGCACGCCGGCCGACCGCCTGTCCGATCCGCCCGGCCCCCAGAAGGCCGAGGGTCAGTCCGCCCAGCTGAGTCCCGAGCAGCAGCGTCGGATGCCAGGCCCACTCGCCCTCGCGTGCCAGATGCTCCGCTTCATTCACTCGCCGCGTCACGGCCAGGATCAAAGCCCACGTCAAATCAGCCGTGGCCTCGGTCAGTACGTCGGGGGTGTTCGAGACCGCGATCCCCCGTTTCCGCAGCGCGGCAAGGTCGATGTTGTCGAAACCCACAGCGTAGTTGGCGACGACTTTCAGATTCGGGAGCCGGTCGACAAGGGAGGCATCGATGCGGCGCGTCAGCAGTGGCAGTAAGCCGACGTAGTCGCCGGACGGCACATCCCGCGTTGCCGGCAGCCATTCGATCTCGATATCGTCCGGCGCCGCCACTCGGCTGGCGAATTCGCGTACCTCCTCGGCAACCAGAACACGTCGACTCGCGGCCATCGATCAACGCCTTTCCTTGAAGAAGTCACGCAACAACTCCGCAGACTGGTCCGCCATCAGTCCGCCCGTCACCGAAACGCGGTGGTTGAGCCGCGGGTCCTGCACCAGGTTCTCGAGACTGCCGCACATCCCCGCCTTGGGATCGTCGGCCGCGAATACCAGCCTCGAGATCCGGGCCAGCACGATGGCTCCGGCGCACATCGCGCACGGTTCCAACGTCACGTAGAGCGTGCAATCCGTCAGGCGCCAGTCGCCGACCTTTTCCGCCGCTTCCCGCAAGGCAAGGATCTCGGCGTGCGCGGTGGGATCGGCCAACTGGCGTGTGCGGTTGTGGTTGCGCGCGACCAGGGCGCCGCCAGATACGACGGCGGCTCCCACAGGTACTTCCCCCTGGGAGCCGCCGTTGCTGGCCTCGTCCAACGCGATCGCCATCCAGCGGGCGTCAGCCTCGCTCATCTCAGCTCGATCGCGCCGGCGGCCGAATCGCGACTACTCTCGCGGGATCGTCCGCAGAACGGCTCGAACAGCGCCAAGAAACTTGGTGGGCCGGTCTCCGTCGGCATCCGACATCGGCATTCCGGGCAGTAACGCCCCGTCAGGCGCGACCTGCGTCGGGCCGAACACTTTGATCACCCCATCGCACTCGTAGACGGCCAGATCGTGTTCGCCCAGCTTGTCGCGCGGCTCGACGAGGATCAGGTCGCCCTCAAGAACGCCCAGTTCGTGCAAGTTGCCGTTCACCCTCACCATGAAGCAATCGGCCGAGTACGCCAGCGACCGGTCAAGATCGAGACGGGCTTCGACCTCCTCATCCCCCATCTCGTTCTCTCGGTGCTTGTACACCGGAATCGTGTACGTGTCAGGCGATAGATTGAGCCCCAAGATACGGAGGGCCCGGGACCGGGACGGTGTGCGATCCAGATAGCCCTTGCGCTGCAACGCCTGTAGGTGTTCGGTCACGGTCTTGGTCGAGCGAATGCCGAACCGCTTACCGATCTCCCGGACGCTCGGTTGGTAGGTCTCACGCTTCAGGTACTCGACGAGGTAGTTGTAGATGCGCCGCTCGATGGGAGTGAGAACTTCCGACATAAACGCCTCCCGAACCCGACGAGCGGATACGCCACCAACGCCGCCCGGAAGCAGCTCCAGGAACGATGGCGGGACAGCGGAAAGGGGCCGTCCGCCGTTGTCAGGTCCCTTGTAAGGGGGGAGAGTATTCTCTACACCGCTAGCGAGTCTAAACCCGCTCTTCTCCCGGATCTATCGCTTGATTGCGTTGCAAAGTCAGTTTAGGTGTCAGATCGGAGCGCGTCAACACCCCTCAGATGATTCACCGCCGCGCCGATTCGCGCCAGCACGAGATCGCGTCCCATGAGTCGCATCACCTCGAAGATACCCGGGCTCACGGCACGACCCGTCAACGCCACACGCGTCGGGTGGATCAGCTTTCCCGCCCCGACCTCCAGTTCTTCGGCCAAACCGCGCAACGTCGCCTCGAGCGCGGCCTCATCCCAGCTGGCTACCCCCGCCAGCACGCCCGCCAGGCGCTCCAGACGGTCCGCTGACGCCGCTCGATCCTTCCAGTGCTTGGCTGTCGCTTCCGGATCGTAGTCCACTGGGCCAGCGAAGAATGGCCGCGCCAACTCCGCCAGGTCGCCGAGCGTACGAGCTCGCACCTTCACGCTGTCCAAGACCTGGCCGACCCACTTTCTGCACGACTCGAGTTCCTTCGCCGAGGTTACTCCGGCCTCGATCAGCCGGGCCGACACCCGAGCGACCAACTCATCGCCCGGCGCCGCGGCGACGTACTGGCCGCTCAGCCAATCGAGTTTTTCGTGATCGAAGACGGCTGGTTTCTTGTTGATTCCCTCCAGCGTGAATCGCTCGATCAACTCGTCGATTTCCATGAGTTCGCGATCGTCACCGGCGGACCAACCCAGCAAAGCCAGAAAATTGTCCATCGCTTGCGGCAGATACCCACGCTGGCGGTACTCACCCACCGCGGTCGCGCCATGCCGCTTGGACAAACGCTTGCCGTCCGGTCCCAGAATCAGCGGAACGTGGCAGAAGATCGGTTCGGGTACGCCCAAGGCGCGGTAGATCTGGATCTGCTTCGGCGTGTTCGAGATGTGATCGGCCCCCCGGATCACATGCGTGATCCCCATGGCGATGTCATCCGAGACCACGGCCAGATTGTACGTCGGCGTAGCGTCGGAGCGCAGCAGAATGAAGTCCTCGACATCGCTGTTCTGAAAACGGGTTTGGCCGCCTACGGCGTCCTCCCAAACCGTCTCACCGTCGGGCATGAGAAACCGCACGGTGTAGGGCTCGCCGGCCTCGGCACGCCGGACGGCCTCCCCAGCGTCGCACTGCCGGCAACGACCGTCGTAGGACACCGCCGTGCCCCGCTCACGAACCGTTTCGCGCAACGCCTCCAGCCGCTCCGGCGTGCAGAAGCACCGGTAGGCGCGACCTTCATCCAACAGCCGTCGCGCAGCGCCTCTATGTCTCTCGAGGTTATCCGCTTGATGATAGGGCCCCTCGTCCCAATCGAGCCCCAACCACGACAACCCATCCAAGATCCCCTCGGTCAATTCCGGGCGACTGCGCTCCCGATCGGTATCCTCGATGCGCAGCACGAACACACCGTTGGCATGTCGGGCATACAGCCAGTTGAACAGGGCGGTCCGCGCGCCCCCGACATGCAAGAAACCGGTGGGGCTCGGCGCGAAACGAACGCGAGGTCTATCGCTCATCCTCTGGCCCTCTGATCGTCCGTAACACCTAGACTTCGGGGCTGGCCTCGGCGCCCGAGACGCAGCCCCTCTGTCGACATGGCGGAGAGGGTGGGATTCGAACCCACGAGGGGCTTGCGCCCCCAACACCTTAGCAGGGTGCCGCCTTAAGCCTCTCGGCCACCTCTCCCCGCGGGCTCGGCCATTCGAATCGAACGAGCCAGCCCGACCGGAATTATAACGTCTCGTCCATGGATGTCGACCCGTCTACGACCTGCCATTCTCGGTAGGGGTCACCCCGTCCGTCGGCCGCGGAACTCATCCATGCCGCGGCTAACCCCGAAGAACTCGACCAGCCAGTCGAACCAACGCGTCGGCAACAGTCGCATCGCCGGTGCGACGTAGACGAAACGCGGAAGTACGAGCCTACCTTGATTCCGCTTGATCGCTTTCACGATTTTCGCCGCCACGTACTCCGGCGACAGTATCGGCAACAGCCAGTTGAACCGCGTCTTGACACCGTCGAACATCCCCGTGCTGACGTAGTACGGGCAGACGACCGTCGTCTCTATGTCGTGCCCTTCCCGCCCGAGCTCGAGGCGAAGTGCCTCGTCGAAGCCCACAGCGGCGAACTTGCTAGCGCTGTAGTCAGTTAGGCGCGGCGCGGCAACCAGACCTCCCGCCGAGGCGATCGTCACGATGTGCCCACTGTTTCGTTCCACCATCGACGGCAAGAAGGCTCGGACCGTCCAGAACAGGGCCAGCGTATTCACATCGAACGTCCGCCGAATCTCCGCATCGGAGGCCTCGAGGATCGGTTTCCCGTTCACGACACCGGCGTTGTTGATCAGCACGTCGCACGGCCCGCACTCTTCCATGGTCTGTTTGGCTGTGGCGTAAACCGCCTCGCGGTCGGACACGTCCGGGTAGTAAGGAAACACGTTCGCGCCGCCCATCCGCAGCTCCTCGGTCACCGCCTTGAGCTCGGGGTGCGCGATATCCCACAGGATCAGGTTCGAACCTTCCCTGGCCAGCTCGTGGGCCAGGACGCACCCGATTCCGCTGGCGGCACCCGTGATCAATACGTTCTTGCCACGCAAATCTGTCATTCGCCGACTTTCGTTCGAGACCCTCGCGCACTCAGGACAGCACCTCCGAGCACCGACCTACACGCTCGCGCCCCATCCCGGCGCTGACAAGGGGTAGCCGGGCGCCGAAACCCCTCTGCCAAGGCGATGCATCAGTCGGCCTGTCGGTTGAAGCCGACGCGACCACGCGCGTCGGC
>JASFMO010000308.1:0-4677 GCA_050117535.1 Gemmatimonadales bacterium
CAAGGACCGCTTCGAAAAGATCCTGACGCGATATCCGGACAAGCGGGCGGCGTTGCTGCCGGCCTTGAACTTGGCACAGGAGGTCAGAGGCTGGCTCGCCCCGGAGACGCTGTCCCGGGTGGCGGAACTTCTGGACCTCACGCCAGCGTACGTGCGATCCGTGGCCTCGTTCTACACGATGTTCGCGACGCGGCCGAGAGGGAAATATCTGATCCAGGTCTGCGCCGGCATCGGCTGCGACCTGTGCGGTGCCGAGGAC
This sequence comes from Gemmatimonadales bacterium, assembly GCA_050117535.1. Taxonomy (GTDB): domain Bacteria; phylum Gemmatimonadota; class Gemmatimonadetes; order Palauibacterales; family KS3-K002; genus JASFMO01. Next base: position 260 of record JASFMO010000308.1, read on the forward strand.
GTGACGGAGCGCTTGCTCGAGGCGACGGGAACCCGGTTGGGCGAGACCTCCGAGGACGGCAAGTACACCGTCGTCGAGGTCGAGTGTTTGGGCGCGTGCGGATTCGCCACGGTCGTCCAGGTGAACGATCGGGTCTACGAGAACATCAAGGCCGCCGACGTCGAGGGCCTGCTGAAGGAGCTGGACTGAGCCATGGCGTACCCGTATGAGCACCCTAAGGAAACCCGGGTACTGTCGAAGTACTTCGGAGATGCGGACGCCGTGCGCCTCGATGGCTGGATCGAGCGAGGGGGCTACAAGGCGCTCGAGAAGGCGCTCCGCATGTCGCAGGACGACATCATTCAGGTCGTCAAAGACGCGGGCCTGAGAGGCCGCGGCGGCGCCGGGTTCCCGGCGGGTCTCAAGTGGAGCTTCATGCCGAAGGACGGCAAGCAACCCAACTATCTCGCCTGCAATGCGGACGAGAGCGAGCCCGGGACGTTTAAGGACCGCGAGCTGATGCGCTGGACGCCGCACCAGGTGATCGAGGGCATGATCATTACGTCCTACGCCATCCGCGCCCAGCATGCATACCTCTACATTCGCGGCGAATTCGTGGATGTGGTTCGTGTCTTGAACGCGGCGGTCGTCGAGGCCTACGAGCGTGGGTATCTCGGCAAGGACATACTTGGTTCGGGGTACGATCTCGACTTGACGGTCCACCTGGGCGCGGGCGCGTACATCGCGGGCGAAGAGACGGGCCTGCTGAACTCGCTCGAGGGACGGCGGGCGGAGCCGAGGGTCAAGCCGCCGTTCCCGGCGCAGCGGGGCGCGTTCGGCATGCCGACGACGGTGAACAACGTGGAGACGCTGGCTTCAGTGCCTCACATCGTGGAGAACGGCGCCGACTGGTACCGCCAGTGGGGGACCGAAAAGAGCCCCGGCACCAAGCTCTTCTCATGTTGCGGTCACCTGCAGCGGCCGGGCAACTACGAAGTGCCGCTCGATTTCAATCTCAAGGATCTCGTCTACGATCTGTGCGGCGGCCCGCCCGAGGGGCGGGAACTGCTGGCGCTCATACCGGGAGGGTCCTCCGTCCCGATCATGACGGCCGACGAGATCGATTGCGACGTGAGTTACGAGGGGATCGAGGCCGCCGGCTCCTTGCTGGGATCGGGTGGCCTGATTGCGATGGACGATTCTACGTGCATGGTGCGGGCGGTGAGGAAGATGGTCGACTTCTACGCCCACGAGTCGTGTGGTCAGTGCACGAACTGCCGCGAGGGTACGGCGTGGTTGGCGAGGATACTGCGTCGGATCGAGCAGGGCGGTGGCCGCGAGGAGGACCTACCGCTACTGCTGGATATCGGAGCGAACATGGCGGGCAGGACGATCTGTCCGCTCTCGGACAGCGCCGCTGTGCCGGTGGTGAGCTCGATTCAGAAGTTCGAGCACGAGTACATGGCGCACATCCGTGATGGCAGTTGTACGGCGGCGCGGTGATTGAGAACCGACGGGGCGCGATGCCCCTGTAGAGGCCGATGGAAAGCGAACGCAAGCCACTCGTAGAAGTCACGATCGACGGCAACTCGGTCGCGGTTCCCCAGGGGGCCACGATCTTGGAGGCGGCCGAGCGAATGGGCGTGGTCATTCCACGCTACTGCTATCACCCCGGTCTGAGCGCGCCAGCCGTGTGCCGAATGTGCCTGGTCGATGTCGAGGGCGCCCCAAAACCCCTGCCGGCCTGCGTCCAGCAGGTGCAGGAGGGGATGGTGGTGCGCACCGAGAGCGCGCTGGCACGAAAAGCACGGCGCGCGGCCGTCGAGTTCCTCCTGGTCAATCATCCGCTCGATTGCCCCATCTGTGATGCCGCGGGGCAATGCGAGCTGCAGGACTACGCCTTCGAGACCGGCCAGCTGAGGACGCGGAACATCGAGCCCAAGCAGGTGCTGGGCCGCGACCACGTCACGCCCGAGATCGTCTACTTCGCCGACCGCTGCGTGCTTTGCACACGCTGTGTCCGCTTCATGGACGAGATCGCCGAGGAGGCGGTGCTGCAAGTCATCAACCGTGGGCACAAGGGCTTCATCGACACGATGACGGATGAGCTATTCGAGCATCCGTTCTCCATGAACATCGTGGACGTCTGTCCGGTCGGCGCACTGGTCAACGAGGATTTCCTCTTCAAGGCTCGCTCCTGGGACCTGGATCAGACGCCCAGCATCTGTCCGGGCTGTTCACAGGGCTGCAACATCTCGCTCGGAACGAAAGAGAACACGATCCTGCGCGCCAAGCCTCGCCCGAATCCCGAGGTCAACTCTTTCTGGATGTGCGATTACGGCCGCAAGACGGTGGTGAACTGGGGAAGCGGCGAGCGCATCGAGACCCCTTGGGTCAAAGAGAACGGCGAGCTGGTGCCGGTCGACTGGAAGCGGGCGCTTGATGCGCTGGTCGAGGCCATCGAGGCCAAGCCAGGATCGGCGCGCGCGGTGGTCAGCGCCGGCGTCTCGAACGAGAGCCTTTACATAGTGCGCAAGCTGATGGACCAGCTCGGCTTCTTGGGCGGGCAGTACAAGATCGAGACCGGCGAATCGCACGTGCTGAAGGGCTTTCCGGCCCTCGCGCTGCGCGAAGACCGGGCACCGAACGCGCGCGGTGCGGAAGTCCTCGGCTTCCAGCGGTCGGCGGATGTGATCGCGGCGGCCGCCGAGCATAGGGGAGCGTTGTTCGTCCTCGACGACGAGCTCGCGGGCGCCGCCGAGGATTTCGGCGCGAAGGCACCGCTGTTCGTATACATCGGCACGGCGCTGGTCCCGGCGGCGCGCAACGCGGACATCGTGTTGCCCATGCCGACCTTCGCCGAAATGGAGGGGACGTTCACGAATTTCGAGGGCCGGGTGCAACGCTTCACGCAAGCGTTGCGCGCGCCGGGCGCGACGCGACCGTTGTGGCTGACGGGATCGGCGGTCCTGGCGCGACTGGGAGCGGGAGAACCGTTCCGAACGGCGGGTGCGGCCTTCGCAGCGCTCGCGCGGGACTTCGGTGAGTTTGCGGGATTGAGTTACGAGAAGCTCGGTCTGCAGGGACAGTCCATCAACGGAACGGCGTCGGAAGCGGCGGCGCGGTCCTGAATCGTGGGTTGCAAGTAACCATGGGTCAGCTATCGACGGCAGCGTTTTTGATCTTCGCGGCGGCGAAGGTCGTCGTGATCTTCACCGTCTGGCTACTCGGCGTGGCCGGTGTGACGCTGGTCGAGCGCAAGGTCGCCGCCTGGATACAGGACCGCAGCGGTCCGAACCGTGTCGGGCCTTGGGGCGTGTTTCAACCTCTGGCGGACGGGCTGAAGAACTTCGTCAAGGAAGAGAGCCTACCGGCCGCGGCCAGTCGTTGGCTTTTCTACATCGCTCCCGTCATCTCGATGTTCCCCGCCTTCGTCGTCTTCGCGGTCATACCGGTAGCGGCGCCGCTGCCGACACCGTGGGGGACGGTCCCGATGGTCATCGCGGACCTGCCCATCGGTTTCTTGTTCGTCATCGCGCTGGCCTCGCTGGGCGTTTACGGCCTCGTCCTGGGTGGCTGGGCCTCGAACAGTAAGTATCCGTTCCTCGGCGGCGTGCGCGCCTCGGCACAGATGATCAGCTACGAGATCGCTCTCGGGCTTAGCCTGGTCCCGATCCTCATGCTGGCCGGGAACGTCTCGCTGCCGGAGATCGTCGCTCAGCAGCAGGAGACGTTGTGGTTCTTCCTGCCGCTGATGGTCGGTTTCTTGTTCTTCAGCGTCGCCTATTTCGCGGAGACGAATCGGGCGCCGTTCGACATGCCGGAAGCGGAGTCGGAGCTCGTCTACGGGTTTCACACCGAGTACTCGGCGATGAAGATGGCCATGTTCTACATGGCCGAGTACTCGAACATGATCGTCGCGTCCGCGCTGATGGCGACGTTCTTCTTTGGCGGGTGGGACATTCCGTTCTGGTCGGGCGACAATCTGAGGGTGACGGCGGATGGGAGCATCGTCGGCGGCAGCGCGGCGTGGTGGGTCACGTTGCTGACGGCCATGATGTTCGCGGCCAAGACAGCGTTCTTCGTGTTCCTGTTCATCTGGGTGCGTTGGACGATACCTCGGTTCCGCTACGACCAAGTGATGTCGTTGGGCTGGAAGGTGATGATCCCGCTGCTGGTTGTGTACATTGTTTTTCTCGGCGCTGTCATGCTGTTGCTGGAAGGCGCCGGCATCACGTTCGGGCTGCGTTACTCGCTTTGGCTGACGGGGCTGAACTTCATCGGCGTCCTCGGGGTCATGTTCTGGTTGGACAGGAAACGAGTCATTGTGGGTACCGGCTGGAAGCAGGTGCGCCCACAACAGCAAGTTCGATAAGACGGATTGCTCATGGCGATTGGTGTCAAGAAAGTCGAGAGACCGGAGGGCGGCGCCTCTTACT
>JASFMO010000309.1:0-4672 GCA_050117535.1 Gemmatimonadales bacterium
TCGATCTCCGCGTTGGTCATCACCCACGAGCACCGCGACCACACCCAGGGGATGGGCATCTTCGCGCGCCGCTGGGGCACTCCGGTCTACATCGCGGAGGCCACGGCACGATCGTGCGCGGCGCTGCTCAATGGTGGCGAGCGGCTTCACTACTACCGCACCGGCAAGCCGGTCGACCTGGGAGACCTGCGGCTGGAGCCGTTTCTGACCTGCCATGACGCGATCGACCCGATCGGCATCACCGTTTGCCAGCGCACCAGCCGCCTCAAAGTCGGCATCGCCACCGACCTGGGCACGCCGACCCTCCCGGTGCGTCATGCTCTGCAACGTTGCGATCTGCTCATTCTCGAGGCCAACCACGACGACATGATGTTGCGAACCGGCCCCTACCCGTGGTCGGTCAAGAGCCGCATCGCGGGGCGCCATGGGCATCTATCGAATCGCGCCGCCGCCCAACTTGGAGTCGAACTGCTTCACCCCCAGCTCGCCGCGATCGTGCTCGCCCATCTGAGTCAAGAATGCAACGACCCCGCTTTGGCGGAAGAGGAAGTAGGAGGGGCACTGCGGCGGAAGCGGTACGACGGACCGTTGTACGTCGCTGCACAGGATGAGCCGCTCGCCGGTCTCGACGTGGCCGCATTGGCCGCCGAGGTGCGGTGTCACCAGCTCGGGTTGTTCTAGCCTCCGCCGATCAGTTGCCCGTCAGCCGCAGCACGTCGCTCGTGAAGACCCAGACCATCAGCGCCAGAATCAGAACGAACCCCAGCTGACTCAAGCGGGCACGCGCTTGCAGCGATAACGCCTTGCCCCTCACCCCCTCGAAGATCAGGAAAACCAGGTGTCCGCCGTCAAGGATCGGTATGGGCAACAAGTTGAGGATGGCCAAGTTGATGCTCAGGAAGGCCATGAAACTGATGAAAGCCGCTGGTCCCATCCGCGCCGCCCGACCGGAGAACTGGCCGATCATGATCGGGCCGCCCAGCTCTCGCGGCGATGCCTGGCCGGTGACCAGCTGACCGAGGAAGTCCAGCACCAGGCCCGAGAAAGCCAGCGTCTGCCGCGTCCCGACGTTCAGCGACTCGACGATACCGTACGCATGTCGCGGCCTAACGGTATCACGAGCGACGCCGATTCGGCCCCAGACGATCGTCGAATCCTGGCCCTGGAGAGTCGTGATGGTCGTATCGAAACGCGCCACGGCGCTCGTCAGCTCTATCTGGCTCCCGTCCCGTTCGACCAACAGCGTGACGCTCTCGCCGGGACGCTGGCTGATGTAATCGACGAATTCCACCCAGAGGTCGATCTCGTTGCCGTCAACAGCCAGAACCAAATCGCCGGGTTGGACTCCCGCCTCCGCGGCCGGGTGGCCTTCCTGGACTTCGGCGATCAAAGGAGCGTACGACGCGTGATAGGTGATACCGGAGAAAGCCAGAATGGCGAACAGGAAGTTCATCGCGACTCCGGCCGAGATAACCGCGGCCCGCACCGGTATCGACTTGTGGTCGAAACGTCGCTCGGGCGGAACATCCAGATCGGACTTGCCACCCTCCAGGGCTTCCAGCGCCTCGTCGTCCGCCATGCCGGCCATCTTGACGTAGCCGCCCAACGGCAACGCCGACAGAACATACTCGGTCTCGCCGAGCTTCACGCCCCACACTCGCGGGCCGAGTCCGATCGAGAACCGGGGCACCGCGATCCCCGCCATTTTGGCCACCACGAAATGCCCCAACTCGTGCACGAAGATCAGGACGCCCAGGACGACTATGAATGCGATGATCGAGGTCATCTACTTGTACCGTTCTCCTTCATTTCGTCATACAGGTGACCGCGGTCCGGGCCGCCTCTCGCGCCGACTCGTCGGCGCGCTGCACGACCTCGAGTTGTGTCACTTCCTCAACAGTGTGGCCGCTCAGCACCTCTCGAATGACCTCAGGAATCCCCGTGAACGGGATCCGTTCGTCCAGGAATGCGGAAACGGCCTCTTCGCTCGCCGCATTGAACGCGGCGGGCGCTGTGCCGCCGGCCAACGCCGCCTGCCGGCCCAACTCGAATGCCGGGTAGCGATCCGCCGGTACCGGCTCGAAAGTAAGGGCCCCGACCTCCGCCAGGTCAAGGGACCGGGTGGCGAGGGGCAGTCGCTCCGGGTACGCCAGCGCATACAGGACCGGAACCGCCATGGTCGGATAACCTAGTTGTGCAAGTACCGAACCGTCCCGGAACTCGACCAGCGAGTGGACGATCGACTGGCGGTGAATCAACACCTCGACCTGGTCGTACGGCAATCCGAACAGGAAGTGTGCCTCGACCACCTCGAGCGCTTTGTTGACCAGCGTGGCTGAATCTACAGTGATCTTGGCTCCCATGTTCCACGTTGGGTGTTGCAGCGCCTCCGCAGGGCTCACGTCACCCAGTTCGTGGCGATCCCGGTCCCTGAATGCGCCGCCCGAAGCCGTGAGCACGATCTTGCTGACGCTCGACGCGGGCGCCCCCTCGAGGCACTGGAACACCGCGCTGTGCTCGCTGTCTACCGGGATCAGTTCGCCGCTGCCGCGTTCCAAGGCTCGCATGACCAACGGCCCACCCACGACCAGCGATTCCTTGTTGGCCAGAGCCAGGCGCTTGCCGGCCTCCAGAGCCGCCAACGTCGGCTCGAGTCCCGCCGCCCCCACCAGGGCATTGACAACGATGTCCACGCCCGGGAGCGTCGCCGCTTCGAGCACCGCTTCCCTGCCGCAGGCGATGCGAGCGTCCCCCACCATCGCCTCGGCCGTATCACCTTCTGCCAGCACGGCCAGCTCCGGCGCGAAATCGCTGACCTGTCGTTGTAACGCCCCGACACTGCGGTTCGCCGTCAAAGCGACGACCCGAAATCGATCGGGAAAGGCCGAGATCACATCCAGCGTGGTCTGACCGATCGAACCCGTCGACCCCAGAATCGCGACGCCGCGCATACGAATCAGACCCCGACAATCCTCAGAAAGGCGTAGGCGAACGGAAAGACAAACAGTAGCGAATCGACGCGGTCCAGCGCTCCGCCGTGTCCCGGCAGTAGGTTCGAGCTGTCCTTGACCGCGCAATCGCGCTTGAAGCGGGACTCGAACAGATCTCCGACTTGCCCGGCGATGGAGACGACCGCGCCGAACAGTAACACTTGCCACATCGACATCGACCAAGGCGCGAGCGGTCGCGTCAGCTCGATGTACAGAGCCGCACCCGCTGCCGTCGCCACCAGTCCGGCGATCGCGCCCTCCCATGTCTTCTTGGGGCTGATCACCGGCGACAGCTTGTGCCTCCCGATCGCGCGTCCTACAGAGTAGGCGGCCGAATCGCCCAGCCACGTGATGGCCACCGGCAAGAATAGCACGGCCGTTCCCGACCAGCCCGCTCCGGTCCCGCCGAGCGAGCGAAGCCAGAGCGCGAACGCGAGCAGGCCGCCCGCGTAGACAGCGCCGAAGGCCGTGACCACAGCCGACAGGCCCGGTTGTCCCGCAGGCTCGGCGCGGAGGATCAGCACCGCTGTTACGCCCAGCGTGAGCACGGTGACCCAGACGAGATAGGCGCTCGGCGGCAACCCAACGGCGAGGATGACGTAGGCGACCGCGAGGAGTGCGGCGACCCCGGGCGCCGCGGCGATTCCCGTCCCCCGGTACATGCGGCAGAATTCCGCCGCCGCCAGCGCCGCCAGCAAGGCCAAGAGTCCGGCCAGCCAGTAGCCGCCCAGATAGCCGGCGGCCACAGCGATGGGGATGCCAACCGAGGCCACGGCGACGCGCTTCGCCAGTTCGCCACCGAACTTGCTCATGAGTCCAAGATCCTACCGAACCTGCGGTCCCGTCGCTGGTATTCGATGATCGCCTCGAACAGATCTTCGCGCGTGAAGTCCGGCCAGAGAACCGGCGTGCTGTAGAGCTCGGTGTAGGCGAGCTGCCAGAGCAGAAAATTCGAGATCCGGTACTCGCCCGAGGTTCGTATCAGCAAGTCGGGGTCGGGCCAAGGCGCTGTGAACAACTCCCCGGCGAACGCCCCCTCGTCGATGGCGGCCGGATCGAGCTCCCCCGCGGCGGCTCGTTCGGCCAGACGCCTCGCCGCACGTACGATCTCGCCGCGGCTGCCATAGCTCAGCGCAACAACCAGCTGGAGGTTCTCTCCGCCGCGGGTAGCGTCGAGAATCTTGCGAATCGCCGCTCGTTCGGCCACGCCCATACGCTCGATATCGCCGATGACGTGTACCTCAACCTTGTTCTGGACGAGGTCTCGATATTCGGAAACCGCATATCGCTGGAGCAGCGACATCAGGAAGGCGACTTCACGCGTTGGGCGTTGCCAGTTTTCCAGCGAGAACGCAAACAGCGTGAGCACTTCCACGCCGGCCTCGATCGAGCCCTCTACGGCCTCCCGCACGGACTTCATTCCCGCCTTATGACCCTCTTGACGCGGCAGCCCGCGCTCGGTCGCCCAGCGGCCGTTACCGTCCATGATGACCGCAACGTGGCGGGGTATTCCGGCCTTGCTTTCCCTCAACTGGCGGAGACGATCAGAAGACATTGACCTCGGTGCACGCCGGGGTGGCGGCGGTGCGGCGTTTTGGTGCTCCTCGGCTCGAAGCGGCTCAGACCTCGAGTACTTCCTCCTCCTTGGCCGCGAGCAGAGCGTCGATCTTCCCGACGTAGTC
>JASFMO010000310.1:0-4654 GCA_050117535.1 Gemmatimonadales bacterium
GGGACTACGAGATGCCCGACGCGCCGGCCGTCGAAGTCGAGCCGCAGGCCGGCGTCGGGCACGGCTGCACCGAGGCGCCGCGCGGCAGTCTCTATCACCGCTACGCTATTGATGACGATGGGATCATCCAGGCTGCCGACATCGTGCCGCCCACCTCGCAGAACCAGCTCACCATCGAGGCCGATTTGGCGCGCGTGGTCGAGCGGTACCTCGACCTGGACGATGCGGCGCTGACCGAGCGCTGCGAGGGCCTGGTCCGCTGCTACGATCCCTGCATCTCGTGCGCGACCCACTTCCTCGATCTGAACATCATCCGCAGATGAGCGGCTCGGTCGCCGGCAACACCGTTGTGATCGGGATCGGTAATCCAGATCGCCGCGATGACGGCGCCGGGCTCGAGGTGACGCGTCACCTGCGCGCGGTTCTTCCGGACTCGATACGCGTGCTGGAGCAGAGCGGGGAAGCGACGGCTCTCATGGAGGCGTGGCAGGGGGCGGGTCGCGCCGTGATCATCGACGCGATGGCCTGCGGCGCGACTCCCGGTCTGGTACAGCGGTTCGAGGTGCAGGACGGCCCGCTGCCGGCACAGATGCGGCGCCGGTCGACCCACGACTTCGGGCTGCCCGAGGCGATCGAGTTGAGCCGCCGGCTGGGCACGCTGCCGCCGCGCGTGCAGGTGTACGGGATCGAGGGGGCCGACTTTGGGCACGGTCACGGTCTTTCGTCCTCCGTCGCCCGAGCGGTAGAAGCGGTCGCTTGCCAAGTCCGGGGCGAGCTCGAGTCGCTTCTCGACGTGCTTGCCATCGAATGACGATCGAGAATTATCTGAAACGCCCGTCCGATTCTAGGGATTGAGTTGACCGTTCACGTAATCGATGAATGCCGCGATTCGAGAGATCGGTAATTGCTCTAAACCGCCGATCTCTCCGGCGCCAAGTGCGCGTTGGATCAGATCGTGCCACTCAATCGGAGTCTGGCCCATCGCCCACCGGGCGGCCTTCGGCTTCGACGTGACGTCGCCGGTTCTGAAAGAGTAGAGGATTCGACACAGCGTCAGGATAGCGTAGGCGCGATAGGAGAAGATGTCACGCCACTCGCCGTCCGGCCGGGCAACGAGTTCCTCTCGCAAGTATTCAACTTCTCGAACCAGTGCCCGATGAAGGATGTCGGCCGTGATCTCCGGGATGAACGACTTTGGATCGGGGCCAATGAGCGTGCGGCCGCGCCAAAAGAAATCCATCCAGATGATAGGATTGCCGTCCGAGCCGCTGCGTTTCAGTACCCCGAACTGGTACAGGCAAGCCTGCGGATCGTCGACGAGTACTTTTTGCTTGACCAGGACAGGCATCTGTAGGCGCGCGAACCAAGGCTCTTCTAGCACCGCCTCCGTCAACCACGCCTCGAGCCGGCGGAAGGTAGCTCCGTCCAACGGTCGCCGCGTTACGGCAATGCAGTCGACATCGCTGCGGTCCGGATCAAACTCTGGACCGAGCACCGAGCCGTACACGTAAAGGCCGACGAGATTCGAGCCCACGGGCTTCGGCAGCCCGTCGGCGAGCTTATAGAGCAATGGATCGACGGCGTCAGGGATCTGGTGCATAAACCGAGTGGCGCCTGTGTCAGCAACTGGCCTAGCCGGGACAATAGTACTCCAGTCCGATCCTACCGCCACCTGACAGGCCGGTTTGTCGCGGACCATGGCTGCAGGGTCTGTCACGACCCATCGTTCGCTGGCGCATTGAACGTAACCCCCATTACGCCGGCCGAAGAACGGCCAGGCCGTGGGCGCTCGGGGGCAAGGAGCGTCTCAACGGGGGTCCCTCAAACCCCGAAAGCCGCTATATTTTTCGGCGTCGGAGGGCTAGACCTAATCGGCAAGGCAGCGGTCTTGAAAACCGCCGGGGGAAACCCCTTCCGGGTTCGAGTCCCGGGCCCTCCGCCTCCATTTCTCAAGCCATTCCGGTACGTCGGGTGTGGGACCCGCCAAGAGAGACTTATCGAACCGCTTGGCCGCCCTACCGCGCGAAAACCAGGATGCTGTTCGCCGGCAGAACCAGTGGGGCGGAATGGCCGAAGTCGTGCAGCGGCTGCGGTTCGGCGAAGATGCAACCGCCGTTCCCAACCGGCTCCGGGTTCACCCAGTTCTCGTACACGTCGCTGTTGAAGACCTCGCGCCACTCGCCTCCGCCCGGGAAACCGATCGAGTAGTCGAAGCGACTCGCCGGCGCGAGGTGCACCACGACGATCACGTCATGACCGAAGCCCTGCACCCAGCGGTGGAATGCCAGCACGCGGTCTTCATCGTGCACGTGCACGATGCGGAACCGCTCGCCTCGTAGCCCGGGACATTCCCAGCGCAGCCGGATCAGATCACGTGTGAAACGCAGGTGGTCGAGCATCTGCTTGTCGCTGCCGTCGAGGCCGGCCCAGTGGAGCAGCAGCCCCGGCTGGAGGTCCAGGTTGTCCGACCACTGCTTGTCCTCTAGGAATTCCTGGCCCATGAAGAGCATCGGGATTCCCGGCGCGGTCAGGCTGATCCCGGTCGCGACGCGCGCTCGGCTGCGGCCAGCCGAGGAGCGCGGGTTCGACGGATCGGCGAGCCGCGCGATCCGCTCCTCGCGGCCCTGATAGACGATGTCGTGGTTCTCCGGTCCCTGCACGAATTGCCACGGCTCTTGGAAGCCTTCGGGCCAGAGGCTCAGGGCCAGGCCGGTCATGTCGAGCGGCCGCTCGTCCGACTGTGCGGCGTCCGCGATGACGTCCCGGATGGCGATGCACAGGCCGTCGGTGAGCGTGTTGTCGAAGCCGGCTCCTTCCGGCGGCGGCTTCACGACATAGGGGTTCACGGTCCTGTACTCGGCGTTGTCCACCGCTCTCGGGAAGTGATGCCGCACCGTGGAGGTGATGTCCTGGCAGAAGCTCCAGCCGTGCGGAGCGCCGTCGTGGTCTATGACGCTCACCTGGTCGTAGCGGAGACCGTCCACCCTGTACTCGGCGAGCAGGAACTTCGCGTTCTGGATCAGGAAGTCGCGCACCTCGGGCTTGCCGAAGTCGAACACGAGCCCGCCGGCGCGCCCCCGGTCGGTGAAATAGAGCGAGTTCTCGTTGCCTTCCGCGGTGGATCGCCTGTCGAAGAAGTAGATGCTCTGGTCGCCGAAGTCGCCGCCCGCGTGGTCGTAGACCACGTCCAGCAAGACCGCGAGGCCGTGGATGTGACAGAGATCGATGAACGCCTTCATCTGGTTCATCGCGCCGCCCAGGTCCTCGACGGCGTACCGCTCCAGCCCCTTCGCATCCAGCAGCCGGTTGATCTGCTCGACGTAAGGCGCTAGCTGGTCGTCGTTCACCGCGTAGTCCATCTCCGGAGAGAAATAATCCGTTCCGTTGTAGCCCTGGCCGAACCGGGTCTGAAACTCCTGGATCGGCAAGAGCTGGATTGCGGTGATGCCGAGATCCGCGAGGTGCGGAAGCTTGCACGCCACGTCGAGAAACGTGCCGGCCTTGTTCGGCAGGTTCGGCATGAAAAAGGTGCCGACGTGCAGCTGATAGATCACGAGATCATGGAAGGCGGGCGTTACGTAGCCGGTCGCGTGCCAGGGGAAGTCCGTCCTCCGAACGATGCACTCGCCGGGGAACGGCGTCTCAAGCTCCCGAGCGTAGGGATCGCGCTTCGGTCCCTCGCCGCCATCGCCGACGACGTAGAAGATGTAGCGCTGCCGGTCACGTACCCCGGGGATGAAGCCAAGCCAGTGGCCATGCTCGTCGCGGTTGAGCAGGCTGGCGTCGTTCAGCTGGTGGTCGTTGAAGTCGCCGATCACGTGCACCGAATGCGCGCCGGGTGCCCAGACGCGGAACGTGGCGCCGTCGTGGATCAGGTTCGCCCCCATCGGGGTGTCTTCATGGATGTTATTGAGGGACGCGGGCATGGCGGTTACCTCCTGCGAACGCTGTGAGCGGTTCAAAAAAGCCTGGGAGGCTCGCACCTGGGAGGCGGCTAGTTCTTCAAGCGAACGACGACGCCTCGTCATCCACACTCGTGCTGAATCGCGCATCTGTCAAGATGGTCCGTGGTGGGGATCCGGCAGCCGAGGCCACCCGCGGTCCGCATACCGAAACCCGCCGGTTCGCGAATTGGCGGTGTCGTGTTGATCGATCGTTGACGGCCACTCACAAGCTTGCCCTCCGATCGTTGCTCGCCCGAACACGGCGAGCGTACATTATAGACTGATGTGAGGGGAGGGCGTGTGATCATCACGGTTCCGGAAGCCTTGCGGGATAAGCTGGGTCCGGAAGGCGCCAAGGCACTGGCGGATTTGCTGAACGAGACGAGCGTGCAGACGCGAGAGAACGTGATCGAGATGGCCGCTGACCGGTTCGAGCGGCGTCTGGCCGAAGAACTGGGAAAGCTACGGGCGGACATGGGCGCCTTCGAGGGCCGGATTACGCGCTGGATGTTCGTCTTCTGGATCGGCCAGATCGGCGCCCTGCTCGGGATTCTCTTCGCCTTTTTCCGTTCCTGACACCTAGCGCACGGCTCGGGATTACACGCCGGACGTATCCGTCAGCTCCTCCAAGATCCTGAACGTGCCCCGGGCGACCGGCGCCGCCAGTATGCGGCCTGGGCCGGCGCTGATGACCCCCCTCGTCAGACCCG
>JASFMO010000311.1:0-4651 GCA_050117535.1 Gemmatimonadales bacterium
GGCCAATGCAATAAGGATCAAGGTAGGCAGACCGAGCGTAACCCGGCAATAGCGGAGCGCCCCCTCGAGACCCGGAACTGGCCGGCCCCTCCGGCCGCCAAGGCCTGGCTGTGAATGACTATACCCAGTTCTACGCGTGACGCGGCCCTCGCGTTCGCCCCTGCCGCGCCTCATCTTACAGATGAGTACGGATCTCATCACAGCAGACGAGAGGTTGACTCGTTGCTCGTCGTAAACCGGGCACCGACGGCACCCATCGTTGGCCTCACCAGGAGGTAGCCATGGCCGATCAAGTCAAGAAGGTGAACTACGTCTACCTAACGGTTCCGAACCGCGCCGGGTACGGAGCGCGCATACTCGGCGAACTGAAGGAGGCGGGTGTCAACTTGCTGGCTTACTCCGGCTTTCCGGGTAAGCGAGGCAAGGCGCAGCTCGATCTCATTCCCGAGAACATCGCCGCGCTTCGGCGATTCGCAAAGCGAAACGACTGGAAGATCAGTAAGGTCAAGAAGGGCTTCATGATCCAGGGCAAGGACGAGGTCGGAGCGGTCCACAGGCACATCAATAAGCTCGCGGCCGAGAAGATCAATATCACGGCGGCCGATGCCGTGGCGGCTGGAAAGAACCGCTACGGGATGATCCTCTGGGTGAAGCCGAAGGACTACAACCGCGCGGCCAAGGTTCTGCGCGCCAAATAGGAGGCGCGGAACGTAGCCGCCAGGAAGATACACTTCTCGAGCGCGGGTGCCCCGCCGCAGTTCGACGGCGGGGCACCTCTGGTCTCACTTGCCCGGCGCTTCAGCGCGCTGATCGACGCTAGACCTCGTAGGTCGCGCCACGCTCCGGAATCTCGACGGCGGTTGCTCCCTGCTCCCGCAGCCCGGCCGCGAGAGCGGCCAGGCTCTCTTCCTCACCGTGCACGAGGAAGAACCTTCTGACATCACCCTTCTCACGCATCCGCGACGCCCATCTGAGCAGCCCTGTGCGATCGGCGTGGGCGCTGTAACCTTCCGCCTTACGGACAGTGGCGGCCAGTTTGTACTGGTCGCCGTAGATCGATACTGGGTTCTTCCCCTCGAGGATCTTCCTGCCGAGCGTGTGCTCAGCCTGGAAGCTGACGAACAGCACGATTGATTCCGGTTTGATGGCGTGGTTGCGTAGGTGGTGGAGTATGCGGCCACCCTCGCACATACCGGAAGCAGAAATGATGACGGCCGGACCGTCCATCTCGTTCAGCTTCTTCGACTCCTGGGCTGTCCGCAGGTAGCGCAGCCCAGGGAAGGCGAGTGGATCGTGGTCCGAGTCCGAAAGCACCATCCGCAGATACTCGGCATCGTAGCACTCGGGATGCACCCGGAACACCTCGGTGGCGTTGACCGCCAGCGGGCTATCGACGAACACATCGATCAACGGGAGCCGACCTGCCTCGTGCAGCTGATTCAGACGGTAGACGATCTCCTGCGTCCGTCCCACGGCGAACGCCGGTATCAGCAACTTGCCGCCGCGGCTGATGATTTTCTCTATCGTCTCGCGGAGCAGCTCACCGGCATCGCCATCGCTCTCGTGGAGGCGGTCCCCATACGTGCTCTCCATGATGACGACGTCGGCGCCCTCGGCGATCTGCGGGTCGCGGAGGATCGGCAAGCCCCTGCGGCCAATATCGCCGCTGAATACGAGCCGGGTGCGTGTCCCCTCTTCCTCGACGTCTACCACCACGATGGCCGAACCAAGGATGTGCCCAGCATCTCGAAAGCACACCGTCACGCCCGGAACCGGCCGAAAAGCGCGGTCGTAATCGATGGAGTGGAAGTGCGTCAGGGCCTCCAGCGCATCTTCCTTCGTGTACAAGGGCTCGAATAGGTTTTTCCCCTGCTTGCGACGTCGCTTGTTCACGAAGCGGACGTCATTCTCCTGCAGGTGAGCTGAGTCAACCAGCATGTAAGCGCAGAGGTCGCGAGTGGCCGACGTCGAGTAGATGGATCCACGGAACCCTGCCTTTACGAGCGATGGCAGATTGCCGCTATGGTCGATGTGGGCATGCGAGAGTACAACCGCATCGATTCCCGAAGCGTCGAATGGCAGGTTCCGGTTGCGCTCGAATGCGTGCTTGCGCCGGCCCTGAAACAGCCCACAGTCGAGCAGGACCTTATGGCCGTTGACCTCCAGCAGGTGCATCGAGCCGGTCACCGTCTGCGCGGCGCCCCAGAATTGTATTTTCATATCACGTGCTTTATCAGGGACCGAACCTGCCGCCGCCAGACCCTCTAGCCTACGCAGGGAGGCCGCCCGGTGGCCACGAGTCGCCTGTACTGACGGCCAATCAGCGTCGCCAGCATCAACCAGAAGACGACCAAACCGATATTGAACAGCGCGAAGTGCCGCGTCTCCATCGTTAGGAACGTCGTACCAATGAAGAACGTAACGCTGACCAAGACATCGCCGGCCCGGTGGAAGAAAGAGTCGACTACCTGCTTCGCCTTGTATTTCTGTTCGCGTGTGCACGGCAGGAAGAGCATGTTCCTGACCGTATTCTGCAACGAGTAGTCGGTGGCGTTCTCGGCCGTCTTCGCCCAGCGCACGTAGACGAGGATCGGGTAGAACGCGATCAGCGAGTAGGCACCGAGCGAGATCACCGGCAGTATCAACAGTGCGAACCCAACGCCCAAGTACTTGACGATGCGTGACACTACGAAGAGCTGCAGCATCAGGCCGAGCAAGTTGACGCCACCGAAGAAGCCGGCCCAAAAGGTCCCGATGTACTCCCCCACCGTCAGGCCGCCAGCCCGCCCCGCCGCCACCGCTGTTTCAGCCGCCTCGTTCACTACATCGGTCAGTATGAGTTCTCCGCCCGTGTTGACCCAGTTCAAGAGCATCATCAGGAAGCCGATCATGAGGAGATACCGACAGCGTAAGACCATCCTGAAGGGGCTTTCCGCGCCCGCGAGGTCCACTCCTCTGGCCGTCTCCTCGAGTTCCGCCTTCACGTCCCGGGTCTCTGCGGTCGGCCCCTCATCTTCCTCCATCGCTCTCCTGACGTCGGCGACGGAGATCTCACCGGTCAGTGTCCTCTGAACGTCCCTCACATCAATCTCGCCCGACAGCGCGGCACGGATCTCGGCGACCGGGATCTCTTGCGAGGCGGCGGGCACCGCGCCCGTCGTCAGCGAACTCGGGAGGTCGGCTTCCTTGACGCGACGCTCGCGGTTATCCACGTAGTTGGTAACCGCTAGACTCGCCACGAGGATGGCCGCTGCAACCATCAACGGCCAGTAGATTCCGAATAGCGAGATCGCGGCGCCGGAGATGACGCTTCCCATGACAGCCCCAAACGAAGCGCCGAACGCAACGATCGGAAACAGTCGCTCTCCCTCTTCTCTGCTGTACACGTCGTTGGCGAACGCCCAGAACTGAGCGATCACCATGACGTTGAAGATGCTGACCCAAAGGAAGAACACGACGCCCTGGGCGAACAGCGGTATGCCAAGCTGGAAGACGATGAAGAACAGAATGAGGTTGGCGGCAAAGAAGACCGTCACTACGTTGATCAGCCGTCGCCTCGGCATCCGGTTCGCCACCCGCCCGTAGAGTGGAACAACGGCGGCGAGGAGTAGGACGATCGCGGCGTACATGTACGCCTTGCCGGACGTCCCCGCCCCCTCGCCTAGCAGGGCCTCGCGGACCGGCTTAATGACGTAGTAGGCCGCCAGAACAAGGAAGATGTTGAGCGCCAGAAGGACCGCCGTGGCGCCCTCTCCTGGTCGGACGTCTGTGACGAGGCGGAGAGTGCGATCAAAGAGGCTTGGACGTCTGCTGTCCACAGGCTACTCCCGGGCCGGTCGGCACATCTAGCCGACGGGAGACGGTTCGACTGCGTGTGATTTTGCCAGGCTACAATGCTCACCGAGCCGACGGCGGGCGCTGAGGAAGATCCGCCACCCGCCGTCAGTCGTCACGGTCTGGACGACCAGCGCCTTCAGGGCCAGAGGACATAGCCTCGGACGGCGCCGTTATCGACTGTCCTTGTGTATCGGCCTCGCACGCCATGCCGATCTCTGAATCCGGCCCGCACTGCGGCCGCACGTTGACTGTGGAGCCTGACGTCGCAACTCTGTCTCGTGACTCTGCCGGCAAATTGAACGCATCTTCCTCGTAAACGTACGGTGGACGACCGACGTACCCGGGATAGCCGACACCGGGATAGCCGACATAGGGGCCGGGAACGGCGACGCCGACGTAGACACCGGTCGACGCACCGCACGCGTATACAGATAGCAGGATGCCGACCGTACCCCCCGACAACAGAGCCTTCGCTAGCGTTCTCATATCGTTACGACCTTTCATCTTCCGTAACCGGCCACTTCTGCACGGCAAGCACTCCTCCGGACGGATCGGCAATCAACGCGACGCTGCCGGCCCGAACGGTGTCGGCGGGAGCGATCAAAACTCGACCGCCCAGCGCCTCCGTACGGTCGGCAATCGCTTTCGGGTCGGCGACCCGCACGTACGGCAGCCAGTTGGGCATCACCTCTTCCCACGGCAACTGGCGGACCCCAGCCCGTGCCCGGCCGTCACGCCTGAGCACCGTGTAGTCTTGCAGGACTGAGGAGTCGACGGTCTCCACCTCATAGCCCACCAAGGACCGATAGAACGA
>JASFMO010000312.1:0-4649 GCA_050117535.1 Gemmatimonadales bacterium
TGCGCTTGGGGTTCCTGGCTTATTCGATTTCCTGACGAAGGACGGCGGAGATGTTGACGCTGGCGGCACGCCAGGCGGGATACAGTCCGGCCAGCAAACCGGTGGCGACCAGCAAACCCACCGAGGCCAGGGCATCGCGACCCTCCAAGACGAAGAACGAGACGTTGAGTGGCAGCCCCGGGAAGCTGGTCAGGATTCGATCGAGGTAGCGCGCGACGACCAGACCGACGGCCAGGCCGACCGCCGTGCCCGAGGCCGAAATGATCAGACCCTGCCAGGCCACTTGGGCCAGCATGCGGCCACGGGTCACGCCCAGCGCGCGCAATGCGGCGATCTCGCCCCAGCGCTCGTTGACCGAGAGGGTCAGCAAGGTGCCGACGAGCAGGAAGGCCACTCCCAAGCTGACCGTTCCCAGCACCAGAGAAAGTTGCTGGAAGTAGGTGAACCGGTCGCCCGCCGCCTCGATGATCTCGGGTAGAGCGAAGACGTCGACGTTGGTCAGGCGCTGGCGGTACTTACGGGCGACGGCGTAGGCATCCTCGTCTTTCGCCACGCGCACCAGCAGAATGGCAGCGGGTCGGTTCGACGTTCCGCTCAACGCCCAGAGGTCCTCGATCGCGACGGCCGCGGTTGGCGAGCCCTCGGGGGCGAACATGAAGTCGGCGAATCCCGTCACGCGCACCGCGCGCCGGCGCCGGAGCGAGCCGGCGGCGGGATCGGGGTCGAGGCCGACCAGCAGCGAATCGCCGAGGGCGATGCCGAAGTGGTCCGCGACCAGCCTGTCCACGATCATATCGCCGGAGCGCTCGATCGTCAGGCCGTCTCTGACGCGTAACGCCGGCTCGGTCCCCAGCGGTGCGCCGTAGCCGAACGTCGCCAGCGGTTCGGACGATCCGTCGGTTCGGGTCACATACAGCGTCTGACCCCAGAGGGGAATCGCCTCGGGGACGCGCGGATCCTGAGCGATCAGGGCGGCGAGCGAATCGGAATCGCGAATCGCCGCGCCGCTCTCGAACGGCAGTAGCCCTTTCGGCACGACGCGCAACTGATAGCCGGTGGCCTCGAGCAGGTCGAGCAGACTGCGTTGCAGTCCCGCGGCGAGCATCACCATGTCGAGCAGCACGGCGGCGGCAACGGTGACGCCGGCGACGAATAGGACGAGGCGGCGGGGCCTGCGCACCAGCGTGCGCCAACCGAGTGAAAGGGCGTTGCTCATGGCTGGCGCAGGCGGGCCGATCGGGTCCGCACCATCTGGAGCCCGGCCAGGACTCCGACGGCGATGCCGGTGACGAGCCCGATGAAGGCGACGAGCGCGGCGAGGTCCGGGGTGACGCGGGCGAACGCCATCGAGGTCGAGTAGAGGCGCTGGAAATAGGCGTTGATGATCCCCGAGCCGGCCCAACCAAGCGCGAGGCCGAGCCCCGTGCCCACCGCGGCCATCGCGACGGTCTCGACGAACATCCAGAGGAACAGCGTGCGGCGTGAAATGCCGACGTCGCGCATCGCGGCCCCCTCGAGTCGGCGCTCCTCGATCTTGAGCACGACCAGGCAGAGCAGGAAGACGGCGGCGCCGGTGATCGTGATGCCGGCCAGGGCGCGGTGGAAGCGCGAGATGACGCGGAACGTCTCCGAGCTGGCGGCGGCCACGGTCTCGGTGGGCAAAGCATCGGCGCCAAAGGCGAGGCGATCGATCTCGGCGACCACGGCGTCGCGGTCCGCTCCCGGCCGCAGTCTAACGCTGAAGCGGTCGACGCGATCGGCGGCGCCCAGCAGGTCCTGCAGATCCGGCAGCTGGAAGATGGCGCGGTAGTCGCGCAGCGTGACGGTCGAGGGGTCGGCCGGCCGCCGGTAGGTGCCGGATACGATGAACGGCCGCTCGTCCGTGTCGAGGCCGGAGATCCACATGGTGTCGCCGATCTCGATCCCGAGCTCCGAGGCTGTGCGGTCCTCGACCAGGAATCTCGGCAGCCGTTCCGTGGTGTCCTGGCCGGCCGCCGCGAGCGCCAGAAGCAAGAATATGGCTTGGTTCACGCCCTAGGCTATTCCGGTCGGGACTGGGTGTAAAGGTGGTGCTCGGGAGGCGGGCGATGGGCTCCTTGCCCTCCGTGTCGCTTCGTGCTCGCGGCGCGTTGCTCGGCGCGCCGTGGGATCGCATCTTTGGCCAGTCCCGACGACGCAAATCTACCGGCGATGCTCATGGATCTTTCTGACAACCCGATGGCGAGCGATAAGCCGAACTCGGCGACGGCGGCGTTGACCGGTCGGACGGACGGACATCTGTGCTCCTCCGCCGAGGCCGAGCCTCTGGGCACCCTCGTTCATCGCGATGTGCTTCAGCCGTTCCTCCGCCTGCAAGACGCAGCGCGGGACGCCGGCTTCGACCTGCGGATCCTCAGCGGCTTTCGCAGCTTCGAGCAGCAGCTCTCGATCTGGAATCGCAAAGCGACGGGCAAGCTGGCCGTTCTGGACAGCGATGCGGTACCGCTCGACATCGCGCGACTGAGCGAGCGGGGGCTGGCTTTCGCCATTCTGCGCTGGTCGGCGCTGCCCGGTGCCTCGCGGCATCACTGGGGGACGGATCTGGACGTCTACAATGAGACCGCGCGACCCGAGGGTTATGATGTGGAGCTGATTCCGGAGGAAGTCGAGGCCGGCGGAATGTTCGCTCCGTTGCACGAGTGGCTGGACGACAGGATCGCTGCCGGTGAGGCGTTCGGTTTCTTTCGGCCGTACGAAGAGGACCGGGGGGGCGTAGCGCCGGAGCGTTGGCACCTGAGCTGCGCGCCGGCCGCCGCGATCTACGAGCGGCAACTCACGACCGATGTGTTACGCGAGACCCTTCAGCAGGCGGAGATCAAGCTGAAGGACGTCGTGCTGCAAAATCTGGATGAAATCTACGAGAGATTCATCATCAACACGAACAGGCCCCTCGCATGAAGCTTCGTCCGCGCCAGGAGCAGGGAACGATCCTTTGGGAGCCCGATATTTTCGGGCGCTCGCACCTGGGACTGCCGCTGGAGGTCTGGCGGCCGGCGGCTGACTGCCGGCGGCTGATCTTCGCCGCCATCCATGGGGAAGAGCCGGAGACGACGTTCGCGCTGTCGCGCGCTCTTCGCCGACTGTCCGAGCCCTCGCCTCATTGCGCGGTGGTCCTGGCCGCCAATCCGGACGGTCTGATCCGCGGAACGCGAGGGAACGCGCGGGGCGTCGAGCTAAACCGCAACTTCCCCGCGAGTGACTGGCAACCCGACCCGGTGCCGCATCGCTCGACACTCGAGGATCCGCGGGACGTGTTGTTGAGCCCGGGCCCGCATCCGGGCTCCGAGCCGGAAACCCAGGCGCTGATCGGACTGATCGAAGAGCTGAAGCCGGCGACGGTCGTCGCGCTGCATGCGCCGCTGGCCTGCATCGACGATCCGAAGGCGAGCCCGCTGGGGCGGTGGTTGGCGGAGAGAACCGGCCTGCCACTGGTGGAGGACGTCGGCTATCCGACGCCCGGCTCGTTCGGCTCGTGGGGGGCCGATCGAGGCCTGACGGTGATCACCTACGAGTTTCCTCTCGCGAATACCGACGAACTGGTGCGCGATCACGTGCCGTTGCTGGTAGAGTTGCTGGCAGGCGCGGACCTGTGAGCGCACGATCCGGCTGGGCCGCCCAGGGTCCGACGGGCCAACCGCAAGGTGAGATCTAATGGTTCTCAACTACATCTGGGTCGCCTTCTTTCTGATTGCGCTGGTCGTGGGACTGTTCCGCCTGATCTTCCTGCACGATACCGAGATCTTCACGACCATGGTGAACAGCACGTTCGAGATGGCCAAGGTCGGCTTTGAGATCTCGCTGGGCCTGACCGGCGTGTTGACGCTTTGGTTGGGCCTGATGCGAGTCGGCGAAAAGGGTGGCGTGATCAAAGCCCTGGCGAAGGTGGTGCGACCGTTCTTCAACCGGCTGTTTCCGGAGATCCCGCGCGATCATCCGGTGCACGGTTCGATGATCATGAACTTCGCGGCCAACATGTTGGGCCTCGACAACGCGGCGACGCCGCTGGGGCTCAAGGCGATGCAGGAGCTACAGGAACTGAACCCCGAGGAAGATACCGCCTCGAACGCCCAGATCATGTTCCTGGTGCTCAACACCTCGGGCCTGACGCTGATCCCCATCAGCATCATGGTCTATCGCGCCCAGATGGGGGCGGCGAATCCGACCGACATCTTCATTCCCATCTTGCTGGCCACTTTCTTCTCGACGCTGGTCGGCTTGATCGGGGTGGCCGTGGTGCAGCGCATCAACCTGTTCGACAAGGTGGTGCTCGCCTATTTGGGCGGCCTGGTCGGCGTGGTAGGCGCGACGATCTGGTACTTCAGTAGTCTGCCGCAGGCGCAGGTCGAGACGGTGTCGAACGTCGTCGCCAACGTCTTGCTGTTTGGGGTCATCGCCGCCTTCATCACGCTGGCGATGATCCGGCGGGTGAACGTCTACGAGGCGTTCATCGAGGGCGCCAAGGAAGGCTTCCCGGTCGTCATCAAGATCATCCCCTACCTGGTGGCCATCCTGGTCGCCATCGGTGTGTTCCGCGCTTCCGGGACGATGGATTTCCTGGTCGCGGGCGTGGGCAGCGCGGTCGGCGCGCTCGGCATCAACACCGACTTCAT
>JASFMO010000313.1:0-4647 GCA_050117535.1 Gemmatimonadales bacterium
CGTACAGCAGCCAGCACTACACAACCGTGCTGGAGGGACTCGAGATCTTCCAAGACGACACGCTGCTATACGAGCCCGGCACTCGCTACTCCTATTCCAGCTACGGTTGGAATCTGATCAGCGCCGTTGTGGAAGGGGCATCGGGTGAGGTGTTCTTGCAGTACATGCAAGACAACGTATTCGAACCCCTCGGTCTGACACACATCGTGGCGGATCACGTGGACAGCATCATTCCGCACCGCACTCGCTTCTACGCGCGGACGCGCGCCGGCACAGTTCTCAACGCCGACTATGTGGACAGCAGCTACAAGTGGGCCGGTGGTGGCTTCCTCTCGAATACAGCCGACCTGGTTCGTTTCGGTATGGCCCATCTGACCGACGACCTCTTGAGACCCGAGACGGTCGCGCTGCTCTGGACTTCGCAGCGTACCAACGAAGGCGAGGAGACCGGTTACGGCATCGGTTGGTACGTCGGCAGCGACTACGAGGGGCGGCGCATCATCTCTCACGGAGGTAGTTCGATTGGGGGACGAGCGCACCTGTTGATTTTCCCGGACGACGGGGTCGTCGTCGCTATGCTGGCCAACTCCAGCGCGCCCGTCACTTCGGCCGCGACGTGGGCGATTGCCGAACCTTTCCTCGAGCCAAGGGCGGCGGAGGCCGAGTCAGCCGCGGATAGTCCCAACCTGGCCAACCTGTATGAGTGTGAGGTCGAACTACAGGATCGGACGGTGAATACGACGCTTCGCCTGCTGGGATCGCCGGCCGCCTATCGCGGGGAGATCGTGGCCGGAGAGCAGGTGTCACCGATCGTGCATGCCACAAGCCGCGGCAACGACATCGAGCTGGTGGTCCTCCAGGGTGGCTTCTGGGTGGGCAACGTGCGGCTGATCGTCAAAGATGACGGTGCCACGGGAAGGATCAACAGCAGCGCCATGAGGTGTAGCATCCCAAGCCCCAGGTAGCCGATCGCCGAGCCGGGGCGGCTGGGACCGGCCGCCCTCTCTGCACGAAGAACACCCCCTCCTCTCAGGGTCCGTGTCCGCTACCCAGCGAAAATCTCGCATCCAGTCAAGAAGCCATACTCGTGCCAATACCCCAATCAGGAGAAGGTCATGGCGGATCTGAAGATACGGACGATGAACGGCCGCGTTGCCGTTCTGGGAGAGCAGGTTGTGGATAAAATGGCGGCCGAGCTAAGGGGCGAGATTGTGACGCCGGCCTCAGCGGACTACGACGAGACGCGCGCGATCTGGAATGCCATGATCGACCGGCGACCGGGACTGATCATTCGATGTGCCGATTCCGACGACGTGGCCCGGGCCGTGAAGTTTGCTAGCGAGAACGGGCTGCTGGTCTCGGTCCGCGGGGCGGGGCACAACATAGCGGGCAACGCCGTCGCCGATGACGCCTTGATGATCGATCTGTCCGGGATGAAATCGGTGGAGGTTGACCCGGCGAACCGAAGGGCGCGCGTCCAGCCGGGCGCGACGCTGGGCGATGTCGATGCCGCCACGCAGGCGCACGGGCTTGCGCTGCCGGTGGGAATCAACTCGACCACGGGGATTGCGGGCCTCACGCTAGGCGGGGGCTTCGGATGGCTGAGTCGAAAATATGGCCTGACCATCGACAGCTTGGTCGCCGCCGACGTCGTGACGTCGACCGGCGAGCGGGTCACGGCCAGCGAGGATGAGAACCCCGATCTCTTCTGGGGGCTTCGCGGCGGCGGTGGCAACTTCGGCATCGTGACGTCGTTCGAGTTCCGCTTGTATCCGGTCGGACCCGAAGTGCTTTCCGGCCTGATCGTCCACCCCTTTGCTGACGCGGGCAACGTGCTGCGCGAGTATCGCGAGTTCGTCGCCACAGCGCCCGAGGAACTGAGTGCGTTCCTCGTACTGCGCAAGGCGCCACCGCTACCGTTCTTGCCCGAAGAAGTACATGGCACCGAGGTCCTGGTGATCGCGGCGCTCTACGCGGGCGACATGTCGGAGGGCGAGCGCGCGATGAAGGGGCTGCGCGAGATCGGGAAGCCGATCGCCGATGCCATTGCGCCCCACAGGTTCGTCGACTTCCAGGCGGCCTTCGATCCACTTGCGGCCCCCGGGTCACGCAACTACTGGAAGTCGCACAACTTCGCGGAGCTGAGCGACGGTGCGATCGACGTCATCTTGAGTTACGGGGAGAAGTTGCCCACGCCGCAATGCGAGATCGTGGTCGCGCATCTGGGCGCTGCAACGGGTCGTGTCCCGTCCGATGCGACGGCGTACGCGCAACGCGGTGCTGAGTTCTTGATCAACCTGCACACGCGCTGGGACGATCCTGGCCAGGATGACGAATGCGTTGCATGGGCCCGCGAGCTGTTTGACAGCTTTGCTGCCTTCGCCAGCGGCGGAGTGTACGTCAACTTCATGCCGGAGGATGAACGCGAGCGGGTGGCGGCGGCCTACGGCGCGAACTACGCGCGGCTGGTCGAGCTGAAGAACAAGTACGACCCGGAAAACTTCTTCCGGCTCAATCAGAACATCCAGCCGGGCGTGGCGGCCTAGGGCGCGGTGGCGTTTGGGTGGCGCCCGGGCGCTAGCTTGGGATGGCCCGCTGGCCCCTTGGCCGTCACTCGGTCATCGCCCAGGCGAAGGATAGCTCGTCGGCGAGCCACTCCAGCTGATCGTCTTTCCGGTCCGAGCCGTGCCCGGCGCCGCGGACCAGGCGCAACAGGACGAGACGATCCGGGTCTTTCATCCGCTGCAGTTCCGCCACGTACTTGAATATGTGCCCCGGTTTGCAGCGTGGGTCGTTCTCGCCGACGATATGCAAGATCGGCGGGAATGGCCCTTCGTGCCGCACGTTGTGCAATGGTGAGTAGCCGAGAAGATTCTCGAACATCTCGCGGCTCTCGCCGGGGTGACCCAGTTCCATGGTGACCGTGGCCCCGATCGGTGTCTCCTGCAGGCGCAGCAGGTCGACGGCGGCGACTTCGGAGATCACCGCGCCGAACAACTCGGGTCGCTGATTGTAGCAGGCGGCGGTCAACAACCCGCCGTTGCTGGCGCCCAGGATCGCGATGCGCGGGTGGTCGGTATAGCCCTCGCGCACCAGGTATTCGGCGGCCGCGAAGAAGTCGTCAAAGACGTTCTGTTTGTTGAAGAATTGGCCCGCCTGATGCCAGGCATCGCCGTACTCCCCGCCGCCACGCAAGTTGGCGACGGCGTAAATGCCGCCCATGTGCAGCCAAGCGTGGATCCGATTGTGAAAGGCAGGCAGAAGCGGTATTCCCCAGCCCCCGTAGCCGTAGAGCAGAACCTTCGCGGAGCCGTCGCGGGATGCGCCCTTTCGCTGGATGATGCTCAACGGGACCCGCGTGCCGTCGTAAGAGCTGTAGAAGACCTGCTGGACCTCGTAGTCAGTGAACTCGGTGGGGACGGGAGGCGCGTCCACCGATGTCAGCGTGCCGGTCTCGGTATCGAAGGCGTACGTGCCTTGAGGCACAAGGAACGACTGCAGGCTCAGGAAGATCGTCGGATCATCCTTCCGCGTGCCGATACCGGAAACCCTTCCTGGGAACGGCAGCGGCACTTCACCGAGCAACGCCCCGTCCAGGTCGTAGGTCCGGATGACGTGGATGTTATGCTGAACGTAGGTGACATACAGCCGGCCTTCGTGCAACGCGATATTACCGGCGTTGGTGCCGCCGTACATCGAGATGGGATCTTCTAACTCGGGCACCACCTCGCGCGCGTTCCGGAGGCCCGGGCGTTGCAGGTCGACGGCTAGGATTCGCCAGTTCGGTGATTCGTAGTCGGTGAGCACGAAAAGCTCCGAGCCGGCGGTACCGGCGAGGGCGAAGCGATGTCCGGCCGACGGAGAGATGAGCCAGGTGACTTCGGTCTCTGAGTCGCCTTCGATGGGCCGTACGCCCCAACCGCCTCGGGCACCCATGATGTTCATGTCCTGGATCAGTAGGTGCTCCTCGTCGTCGGCCAGGAAGGCGGCGGCCATGAACCGGCCTTCCCAGGGCCTGTCGTAGACGAGCACATCCTCCGATACCGGTGTCCCGAGTCTGTGCTTGTAGATGCCGGGCCGCACGGCGGCGTTCTGTCCGTTCCACGTCGCCAGGTCCAGGTAGCTGTAGAAGAACCCGGACTCATCGGGCAGCCAGGCGGTCACGGACGAGTAGCTTTCGGGGATAAACTCGTCCAACTCGCGACCGGCCTGAGTGTCGTAGAGATGGATCTCGGCGGCGTCAGCGCCGGCGTGGTGAATGGGGTACGAGACGTAGCGGCCGTTGGGGCTGACGCTGATCGTGGGCTGTGTGGAGGCCCGTCCGTGGGGGTCGCGCTCATTCAGGTCGAAGATGACCTCGGGCTCCGCGTCTGCACCCTTTTTCACGTACAGTACGGGATGGGATTGCCCTCTTACCGCCTCGAAGTAGAAGGTGTTGTCGCCCTTGCGAACGGGGACCATCAGAGCCCCATCCAGCCAGTGATCCCGCAGGTAACTGACCGCTGCGGCGCGCTCGTCAAGCTGTGCGAAGAAGCGCTCCGTGATCTCGTCCTGGGACGCGATCCAAGTGCGGGTCTCTTCCGATGCCTCGTCCTCCAACCAGCGATAGGGATCGGCGACTTCGATACCGTGATAGACGTCGAACTG
>JASFMO010000314.1:0-4639 GCA_050117535.1 Gemmatimonadales bacterium
CTAGATCTCGGCACGGTCGAGCCCAGCCTCGCGGGGCCGAAGCGCCCCCATGATCGAGTACCGCTGACGCGCTCGAAAGTCGGCTTCAAGGAAGTGCTTCCCTCGCTGGCACCGGGCGGGGAGGGTGGCGATTCGGATACCCTGATTGCGGAGGCCTCCGTGAAGGTCTCGAAGAATGGCGATAGCTTCGCGCTTACCCACGGTTCAGTCGTTATCGCGGCGATCACATCGTGCACGAACACATCGAATCCCTCGGTTCTAGTCGCCGCTGGCTTAGTCGCGAAGAAGGCCGTGGAGAAGGGACTCGTTACCAGGCCGTGGGTGAAGACGAGCTTGGCCCCCGGCTCGAAGGTCGTGACCGACTACTTGGCCAAGGCCGGACTGCTACCCTATCTGGAGCAGCTTCGCTTCAACGTCGTCGGCTATGGTTGCACCACTTGCATCGGCAACAGCGGGCCGTTGGATACCGAAATTTCCAGCGGTATCCAGCAAGGCCAGCTCGTAGCCTGCTCGGTTCTTTCCGGAAACCGCAACTTCGAGGGCCGTGTCCACGCCGAGGTGCGGGCCAACTACTTGGCCTCGCCGCCGCTGGTCGTCGCGTACGCGCTGGCAGGCCGGATGGATGTCGATCTCTACAACGAGCCGCTGGGCGAGGGAAAAGACGGCCAGCCTGTGTTCTTGAAGGATATCTGGCCATCGCGGCAGGAAGTCCAAGCGACGGTTCAGCGAGCGCTACAGTCCGAGATGTTCCGTAAGACGTACGCGGAGGTGTTCGAGGGCAGTGAAGCGTGGAAGGCGATGCCGATTCCGCAGGGTGACCTTTACGAGTGGGACCCCACCTCGACCTACGTGAAGCACCCACCCTTCTTCGAGGGACTCACGTTGGACCCACCGCCGGTGGAGGCGATCGAGGGCGCGAAGGTCCTGGTCTACTTGGGCGACTCGGTGACGACCGACCACATCTCCCCCGCGGGCGTCATCAAGAAGGACAGCCCCGCTGGCCGGTATTTGATCAAGAACGGTGTCGATTCGGTCGACTTCAACTCGTACGGCTCGCGGCGCGGGAACCATGAGGTGATGATGCGGGGCACGTTCGCGAACGTGCGCCTGCGCAACAAGCTCGTGCCGGGGGTGGAGGGTGGCTTCACACGGTATCTGCCGACGGACGAGCAGATGGCGATCTACGATGCGGCGATGCGGTACCAGGAAGATGGGACCCCGCTCGTCGTGTTGGCCGGGGTGGAGTACGGCTCCGGCTCGTCGCGCGACTGGGCCGCCAAAGGGACACGGCTGCTGGGGATCCGCGCGGTGATCGCTGAGAGCTTCGAGCGGATACATCGCAGCAATCTTATCGGGATGGGCGTCTTGCCTTTGCAGTTCGCGAGCGGCAGTAGCGCCGAATCGCTGGGCCTCAACGGCGAAGAGGCCTTCGAGATTGAGAGTCCCGAGGGGAAGCGCGACGTAACGGTGATCGCGACCAAGCCGGACGGTTCAAAGTCCGAGTTCCAAGCCACGGTGCGGATCGACACGCCGCAGGAGTTTGAGTACTACCGGCACGGCGGCATTCTGCATTATGTGCTCCGACAGCTTGCTGGCGGGTAGGATCGCGCACGGGATCGCGGATCACAGTAACGATATCGGTGCGGTCAGACCGGCGGTGGCGAGCGTTCATGAAGGTCTTCACCACAGCGTGCCCGCGAAACTGCTATAGCACGTGCGCCATGAAAGTGCAGGTGGAGGACGGGCGCATCCGCCGGATCGAGCCGCATCCCGGTAACGAGGCTACGCCGGGCGGCGCTTGCCTCAAGGGTCTCAGCTACGTCGAACGCGTTCACTCGCCGAATCGCATCCTGCACCCGCTCAAGCGGAGGCCCAAGACGAACGAGTTCGAGCGCATCACTTGGGATGAAGCGCTCGATGCCATCGCCGGCAAGCTCGTCGAGCTGAGGTCCGACCCCGGGCCGCAGAGCATCCTCTACTACACCGCCAGCGGCACCAAGGGGCTTCTCAACGGCGTCGGCGACCGGTTCTGGCGATTGTATGGCGGCTGTACGACCACCTACGGCGACCTCTGCTGGCCCGCGGGGCTGGAGGCAACGCGGCTGACGCTGGGCGAAAACAAGCACAGCGCGCCGTCGGACATTGCCAACGCTCGGTTGATCGTGCTCTGGGGTAAGAACGCGGCGGAAACGAACATCCACCAAATGGTCTTCATCGACCAGGCGCTGGATGCGGGAGCCAAGCTCGTCGTCATCGATCCGCGCCGCACGCAGACTGCCGAGCGCGCCGACTTGCTCATCCAGCCCCGTCCGGGAACCGATGGCGCCCTCGCGTTGGCGGTGGCGCATTGGCTGATACAGAAGGGAGAAGTCGACCGGGACTTCATTGATCAGCACGTGCTCGGCTTTCCGGTCTTCGCCGAGCGCGTCGAGAGCTGCACGCCCGAATGGGCGGAGAAGGTCACCGACGTGCCCGCTCGTTACGTCGACCAGCTTGCCGCGTACTTCGCGGACTGGGGTCCGGTGACGATTAGCCCGGGCTTTGGCATGCAGCGTTTCACCAACAGCGGACAGACGATGCGGGCGATGCTCGCGCTGCTCGCCATCACCGGGAACATCGGCAAGCCGGGCGCCGGTTGGGTCTACGCGAACCTGCAAACGCACATCTTCGACGCCGTGCGTGATCCCATCGCCTTCTACCCGCCACAACAGCCGGACGGCGCGGTTCGGATATCCATTTCGACGGCTCGGCTGGGTCCTGAGATGTTGGCCCAACGAGAGCCGCCACTGCGCATGGCTTGGGTGGAGCGCGGCAACCCGGTGACGCAGAACCCGGAAACGAACACGGTCCTCGAGGCGTTTCGCGGCCTCGACTATCGCGTGGTCGTGGATCAGTTCCTCACCGACACCGCGCGTGAGGCGGATATCGTTCTGCCAGCGAAAACGATGTTCGAGCAGTCGGACGTGATCGGGGCTTACTGGCACTCGTATCTCCAGCTCAAGCAGAAAGTGATCGAGCCGCCGGGAGAGGTGAAACCGGAGTCAGAGATCTACCGGCTGCTGGCCGGTCGCTTGGGACTGCGCGAAGCGGAAGATGCATCGGTGTTTCCCGTCACGGATGACGAAGTCGAGGCCTACCTCAGTGCCGCTTTGGCGTCATGGCCTGAAGTGAGCTTGGAGCTACTGCGCGAGGGTCCGGTCCTGGCGCCCGGCCAGCAGGATGTCGCCTTCGCGGACTTCGTCTTTGCCACGCCGTCGGGGAAGATCGAGCTCGATTCCCGTGAAGCCGTACAGCGCTGGGGCGTCGAGGCGATTCCGACGTATCAGGAGTCGGCGGAGTCGAGCCGCCGGGAGGGGGCCGATGGCGGTCGGTACCCGCTCTATCTGCTCACACCGAACACCAAGAACCGCATACACTCGCAGTTCAACAACCTGCGGATGATCCGGCAGTTCAGCGAGAAACCGAACCTTTGGATCGCCCCGGCGGACGCGCGGGCGCGTGGAATTACCGACGGTGATCGCGTGCGGGTGTTCAACGACCGCGGCGAGCTCAGACTCGAGGCCAAACTCGACCACGGACTCAAAGCCGGGTGCGTTTGCATCACCAACGGTTGGTGGATCAGCGAGGGTGGAACGGTGAACTTCTGTTCGGCTGCGCGCGAGACGGACATGGGCTACGGAGCGGCCTTCCATGACAACCGGGTCGAAGTGAAGCGACTGTAGGATGCCGAATAGCTTCGTGTTCGATCCGAACCGCTGCACGGGTTGCCATGCCTGTCGCGTGGCGTGCGCCATCGAGAACGAGTTGCCACCGGAGCAGAGCTGGCGCCGGGTCGAAACCTTCAACACGCGGCATCGCCCGGGCATCCCTCTCTTCCATCTTTCGCTTGCCTGTAACCACTGCGCCGAGCCTGCCTGCCTATATGCATGCCCGGCTCTGGCTTACCGCCGAGACCAGCACACCGGCGCCGTTCTCCTCGATGAGCGCAAGTGCATCGGCTGCAAGTACTGCGGTTGGGCATGCCCGTTCGACGCGCCCGTGTACGACGAGACTCGCGGCACAATGAGCAAATGCACGTTCTGCCATCACCGGCTGCAGGAAGGTCTCAAGCCGGCGTGCGCGGCCCTGTGTCCGACGCGAGCCCTGGACTTTGCGGATCTATCAGAGGCCGAGCTCGTCAACGACATCGATGGTTTTCCAGTCAGCGACCTGGAGCCGAGGATCAGCATCGTGCCGTTGAAGCCGGGGCGCCGGCTGCCGGTGATGAGCACCGTCGTGCCTCAGGAGGCGAATGGACCTGATCCGGAACCGGCGCCGTCGGGGATCTCGTTGCGCTCGGAGTGGTCGCTGATGCTGTTCACGATGCTGTCCGCGACCTTGGTCGCATTCGTCGCGAGTGCGGTCGCCGGGGCGGTTTCTCTACGGCCTCTCCCGTTTGTCGCCGGAGCTGTTCTGACCTTGGGTTTCGCCCAGTTGCACCTCGGCCGCCCGTGGCGCTCTCATCGGGCCGTGCTCAACCTACACCGCTCCTGGCTCAGTCGTGAAGTTTTCTCGCTGTCGGCATTCGTCATCATTTCGCTGGTCTACCTCTGGTTGCTGCCCGACAACATGATGTTGGGCGGGCTGGCGATCCTCTTTG
>JASFMO010000315.1:0-4630 GCA_050117535.1 Gemmatimonadales bacterium
GGCTGTGAGAGGCGTTCGAAGTCGGCGTAGCGCAGCTTCACGGCCTCGGTGTGGTTTCCGGCATTGAAGACGATTTCGTCGTCCTCGGCGAGTCGCTGGTCCACGAAGACTCGCTGCCCATACAGATTGCCGAGCGGCGGCATGGCGCCCGGTTCGCAGTTCGGATACAGCCCTGAGAACTCGGACTCCTCGGCCAACCGCAACTCGCCCGCACCGACCAGGTCCTCCAGCAGTGCCGAGTTCACATGATACGAAGCGGGAAGGACAGCCATGATCGGCTCGTTCTCACTGGTAAAGAAGATCACGGTCTTGGCCCACTCGTACCCGGATATGTGCGAGACGGCCGCTTCTTCCGCCGCCGTGTAGGCGGTGGGGTGTTTGAAGACCTCGTACTCCACTCCCTCGTCGGCGAGGAGTTTCTCGACTTCTGGCGCGACTGGCATGGTGCTCACCTCCGAAAGTGCTACGTGAGAAGCTCGAGCCTCACCACCACCACTCCCCCCGCAACGGCTCTATCTATCCAGCAACTTTAGGAACGCCTCCGTCGTGTACGTGTTGGCCACGTCCCGTTTCCCCAGCCAGCCGCGGCGCGCCTGGTCCACGCCGTAACGCATGTAGTCCAGTTCGGCCGTCCGGTGCGCGTCGGTGCTGATGACGATTTTCACGCCCGCCTCGCGCGCCATCTGTAGGTGATAGTCGCGCAGATCGAGCCGATCGGGCTGGGCATTGAGCTCCAGCAGTACACCCTCTCCCGTGGCCACCGTTACAAGCTCTTCCACGTCGACGGGGTAGGGCTCACGCCGATTGATCAGCCGTCCGGTGGGGTGCGCAAGAATGTTCGCTTTCGGGTGCCGCATCGCCTTCGTGATTCGGCGGGTCATCGCCTCTCGGCTCATGTTGAACTTGGAGTGTACCGAGATGACGACGACGTCCATCGCCGCCAGGATATCGTCCTCGAGTGCCAGCGAGCCGTCTTCCAGAATGTCCACCTCGGCCGACTTCAGGATCCTCAGGTCCGGGTAGTCCTCCTGCAGCGCGTCGATCTCCTCGTACTGTTTGAGGAAATCGGAGGGTTGAACCCCGGCCATGGCCAGCGCGGGACTGTGATCCGTTATCGCCATGTACTGATAACCCCGAGCCTGGCAGGCCTCAACCATCTCTTGCACCGTGTTCTTGCCGTCGCTGTACTGCGAGTGCATCTGCAGATCGCCCACGATATCGGATAGTTGGAGCATCTTGGGCAACTCACCGTCGCGCGCCGCCTCGACTTCGCCGTGCGCTTCGCGCAGCTCCGGCGGGATCCAGGGCAACCCGATCGCTCCGTAGACTTCTTTCTCGGTCTCACCGCAAACCAGGCGGTCGCCCTCGAAGACGCCGTACTCGTTGATCTTCAGTCCCCGCTCACGACTGATGCCGCGAATCACTATGTTGTGCGCCTTCGAGCCGGTGAAATAGACCATCGCGGCACCATAGCTCTCGCGTGAGACGAGGCGTAGATCGACTTGCAGGCCACCGGTCAACCGAATCGAGCTCTTGGTCGGGCCTGCAGCCAGCACTTCTTTGACATCCTTGTAAGCCACGAAATGGTCCATGATCGGCGAGCCCTTTGCGGTCGTGGCCAGGATGTCGATGTCGCCCACGGTCTCGCAGCGACGCCGGTAGCTGCCCGCGACCTCCAGGTCGACGAGGCCGTCCGCCTTCTCGAGATACGACAGCAGCGGCTGAACGTAGATATCGGCATCGGACAGCTTGAACCGTCCGCCGCGAGCCTTCAGCTCCGAGATCCCTTTCAGGATCCGGGTCGCCAGCGTCTTGCCGAAGCCGGGCAACTGCTCGAGTTGCCCTTCCTTGGCCGCCTCCTCAAGCTCGTCCACTGAAGTGATGTCCAGCCCGTCCCAGAGTTGACGCGCGCGTTTCGGCCCGAGTCCGGGTATGTGCATGATCTCGATCAGCGAGCTAGGCACCTCCGCGCGCAGTTCGGCCAGGAATTCCAACTCGCCGGTTTGGTACAGCTCGCGGATCTTGGCGGCGAGGTCCTTGCCGATGCCGGGGAGATCCTCCAGGCGGGCCGATTCGTCCTCGAGCAGCGACTCCAGAGGTTGCGACAACGTCTCGATCGTTCGCGCCCCGTTTCGATAGGCGCGCACGCGGAAGGGGTTGGCGCCCTGGATCTCCAGCAGGTCGGCGATCTCCTCGAACACGTGAGCGTAGTCGATGTTCTCCACGTTACACCGCTCCGGCGGGGAGGAGGTCGAGGAATTCCCGTTCCGAGAGGACGGTCACTCCTAGCTTCACCGCCTTGTCGTACTTGCTACCGGGGTCGGCACCCGCCACAACGAAATCCGTCTTCGCGCTGACGCTGGACGAAGTGCGGCCGCCCAAGGAGCGCACCCACTCC
The DNA here is from genome assembly GCA_050117535.1 of Gemmatimonadales bacterium. Lineage (GTDB taxonomy): Bacteria > Gemmatimonadota > Gemmatimonadetes > Palauibacterales > KS3-K002 > JASFMO01. The sequence goes on from JASFMO010000315.1 coordinate 2,399, forward strand.
TCCGCTCGCCCCCGCGTCATCGCCTCCAGGCCACCGGTGAAAACGAAGCTGCGGCCCGCCAACGGGCCGCCGCCCTCGGCGGAAGCCTCGACCAGCTCCAGGCCATGGCCGCGCAGGCCCGCGATCACCTCGGCCGTGCCGTCGGTCTGCAGGAAATCCTGGACGGCCTCGGCGACCTTCGGGCCGATGCCAGGTACGGACTCCAGCTCGTCGCGCGACGCGGCCAGAAAAGCGTCCAGGATGCCGAAGCGCGCGGCCAGATCGCGCGCGGTCTGAGTGCCGACTTCCGGGATGCCCAGGGCATAGAGGAAGCGATCCAGGGTCACGCGTTTGGACTCTCGTATCGCCTCGACCAGGTTTCGCGCCGACGTCTCGGCGAAGCCTTCCAGCTCCAGCAGGTCCTGCTCGGTCAGCCGGAAGACGTCGACGATGCTCTCGACCCTGTGCGTGTCGAGCAGTTGCTCCACCGTCCGCTCGCCGAGGCCGTGGATATCGAGCGCATCCCGCGAGGCGAAGTGCTGGATGCGCCCCTTCAACTGGGCGGGGCAGGCCAGCCCGTTGGTGCAGAAGTCGAGCGGGCCGTGGCTCACCACCGCGCTGTCGCAGACCGGGCAGCGCTCGGGCATCCGGAAAGGCGGGCCGCGACGCTTGCCGGGCTCATCGATTCGCTCCAGCACCTGCGGGATGACATCGCCGGCCCGTTGAATCCGTACCCGATCGCCCTTGCGGACGTCCTTTCGCTCGACCTCCTCGCGATTGTGAAGCGAGGCGCGCGAGACGGTGACGCCACCGACATCGACGGGCCGCAGCATGGCCACGGGCGTCAACTTCCCGGTGCGCCCCACCTGCACCACGATGTCGAGGATCTCGGACACCTCGCGGCGCGGCTCGAACTTGTAGGCGTACGCCCAACGCGGGTGGTGAGCCGTTGCCCCCAGACGCTCCCGAGCCCCCAGGTCGTCCAACTTGATCACGACGCCGTCGATCTCGTACTCGAGCTCGTCTCGCTGGCGCTCGAGCTCGTGATGCCGGCGAAGCGTTTCATCGATCGAATCGGCCGTGCTGATGTGGCGGCTGACCTTGAAGCCCCAGTCGCGCAGCGCCGCCAGGACTTGCCGCTGCGTCTCGAAGGCGGCGCCCTCGAGGGCCATGACTTCGTACGCGTACACCACCATCGGCCGTTGGGCCGTGACGCTGGGGTCGAGCTGGCGCAGTGAGCCGGCGGCGGCGTTGCGCGGGTTGGCGAAGGCCGGCTTGTTCTCCTGCGTCAGGCGGGCGTTGAGGCGCTCGAAGTCCTCGAGCAGGATGATCGCCTCGCCGCGCAAGGCGAGGAGTGCCGGTGCCGCTTGTTCTTGACTGCGCAGGGCGAGCGGGACCGACGGAATCGTGCGGACGTTCGCCGTGATGTCTTCGCCGACACGTCCGTCGCCGCGCGTCGCGGCGCGCACCAAGCGCCCGCCTTCGTAGACCAACTCGACCGACAGCCCGTCGAGCTTCGGTTCTACAACGTAGCGGATGTCATCATCGCCCAGCGCCGAGCGTAGCCGCGTATCGAAGCGGCGCACGGCGTCTTCGTCGCCGCCGGAGTCCAGGCTGAGCATCGGTGCCGTGTGCTCGATTTCGCTGAAGCCCGGTCGCGGCGCACCGGCGACGCGTTGCGTGGGTGACTCGGGTACGACGAGCTCGGGGTATGCCTCTTCCAGTTCCCTCAGCTCGCGGTAGAGTTGGTCGTAGGCGGCGTCGGAGATCTCGGGCCGGTCGAGGACATAGTAGAGATGATCGTGGTGTCGGATCGCGTCCCGTAATTCCTCGATGCGTTGAGCGGCGTCGGCGCGACCGCCGGCCGATCGGTCTTTCGACGGTCCGCCCCCCACGTTCTTACTCCTTCGCTGCTTGCTTGTCGTCGCCCGCTTCTTCGCTCTCGCCCTCACCGGCCATGGCATCGGCGGTTCGACCCTTGCGGATCGGACGGCCGAACTCGCGCCAGCCGATGGCCCACTCCCACAGCCGGGCGGCGGCCCGCCCGTAAACCGAATCCTCCGGGAAACTCCCCCCCTCCTCCCGTTGTCCGGCGGGCATGCCGGCCAAGATTTCCCAGCCCTCGTCGACCCGGCGGATCGGCCAGATGCGGAATTGCCCGTCGCGCACGGCCTCGACCACCTCGTCGTTCAACACCAGGTTGAGCATGTTGCGCGCCGGAATGATCACACCCTGCTCGCCGGTCAAACCGCG
>JASFMO010000316.1:0-4613 GCA_050117535.1 Gemmatimonadales bacterium
AAACGTCGACAGCATTCCGAAGGAAAGCGTGAAGGCGGGTTCCGGAGTCAGCCGCCAGATACTGATCGGACCCAAGGAGGCTCCGCATTTCGCGTTGCGGCGCTTCGTCATCCAGCCGGGTGGCGGAATGCCACGGCACACGAATACCGTGGAGCATGAGCAGTACGTACTCCGCGGGCGCGCCAAAATCGGCATCGGGGATGAGGTCTTCGCGGTTAGTGAGGATGACGTCGTCTACATCCCGGCCGGCGTTCCCCACTTCTACCAAGTCGAGGGCGCCGAGCCATTCGAGTTCCTGTGCGTCGTGCCGAATGCTCCGGACAGGATCGAGGTCCTGGAAGACGGAGATTGATCCCAACGGCAGGTTGACGGTAGGATCGTGAAGCACGGCCCAACAGCAAGGCTCGGCCGGGCCATGGCGGTCAAGCATGCCGGACTGAAGTTCAGGATGCCGCCGACACCGCGTCTTTCCGAGTGCTTGCCAAGCCTTGCCTGTCCCCGCCCATTTTCCCCACGATTCGCCCCACGATGATGGTGATGTTGTCTGTCCCACCGTCGTCGAGGGCATCCTGAAGTAGAGCCTCGCAGGCCTGTCTTGCGGAAGTCATGCTGGCGAGCCGCTCGCGGATCCGCTCGTCCGAGACGTGCTTGGTGAGACCGTCGCTGCACATCAAGTGGACGCGCTGCCTATCGGATGGAATGCGGCTGACGACCGGTATTGCCTCTTCGCCGCCGATAGCGCTGGAAAGGACATGTGCCAGGGGGGAGCCGGCGGCGATGGATCGGGTCAGCACGCCGTCGTCCACCAGGTCCTGGGCCATGGTTTGGTCGCGCGTGACCTGCGTCAGCTCGCCGTCCGTGTAGATGTAATACCGCGAGTCGCCGACCTGGAGCACGTAGACCCAAGGCCAGACGCCGAAAAACACCGTCAGCGTCGTCGCCATCCCTTCCAGATCTGGGTGCGCTGCCGCGCGCTCCACGACCACTCTGTGCGACTCGAGCGCGGTTTTCTGAAGGTCCTGAATGAAGCTCTCTCCGGTAGCGTCCGCCGTGTAGTAGCACTTCAGTGCGCCGGCTACGTACTGCGTCGCCTGCTGAATGGCCAGCCGGCTGGCTTCCTCGCCCTTCGCGTTGGACCCCACGCCGTCCGCCACCATGGCGAGGAACGCAAGGCGTTCGCCCCGCAGGGGGAGATCGTCGACATCGGGAAGGCTGGTCTGATGCAGCACGACCTGCCGATGTAGCGAGCACAGGAGAAAGTGATCCATGTTGACCTCGCGCACTTTGCCGATGTGCGTGAGGCCATAGGCATCGATTTCATCATCGAGCGGCTTGGGTCCCGCATTGTCGGGGGCGACCGCGTCCCGGTTCATGCTCGCTCCCTCCCTGCAACAAAGCCACGCCACCAGTTCGCACCTACGAAGGCCCGGTTCTAAGCCAGGCATGATATATTGATGCGCCCCTCGCGGCTACCCGCAGGCCCCAGGCCGCCTCGACCCAAGAAGCGGCGCCGCCTGCCGCGAGGAACAGACAGGCGGCGCCACTCGTTCGCAATAGCTCGACGGCTACCAAACGGTCTGGCGGGCCCAAGTCTCGAAGCGTGTCGGCGTGATGCCGTACTTCGCCGCATTGCCCGAGATGTCGGAGTCGTAGCCTACCCGGTCGAACCACTCGAGCATGCTCGCGAAGTCCTCGCTGAACTCGCGTACCTGCTCGATGGGTACCTGGAGATGCGAAACCTGCTTGCCGCTGGCACGGCTGATGATCTCCGCCACCTGGGGCATGGTCAGCTCGTCCCCGGCGATCTCGATCGCCTGGCCATTCAGCGCCTCGTGCTGCTCGAAGGCCAGTCTTCCGTATTGGCCGATGTCATCGACGGCGATCATCTGGAGCCGCGTGTCCGGCTTGACGCCGATCGCCAACGTGCCCTCGTCGATGGCCGGTTTGAACCAGGGCGACACCCAGTTCTCCATGAAGAAAACCGGCCGCAAGATGGTGTGGGATGGGAAGTCGAGGTTGCGTACCCTCTCCTCGATCCGCCACTTGTTGTCGAAGTGCGGAATCCCGGTCGATCGCTCGGCCGAACCAACCGACGTGTACACGAAGTGTTGGACGCCCTGTTCGCGCGCAATCTCAGCGAACCGCTTGCCCTGCTCTTCTTCGCCTTCGACGCCGGCTTCCCAGGTATTCTGAACCGCGAACACACCCCAAGCCCCCTCGAAAGCGCGCTTCAGCGAGGCCGCGTCGTTCAGGTCACCCCGCACGACGTCGGCGCCGAGAGCCATCAGCGCCTTGGCTTTCTCACTCTCCGGGTTGCGGGTCATCGCCATAACCTTGTGACCGGCACCGAGTAATTCACGAGCCACGGCACCACCCTGTTGGCCCGTCGCACCCGCGATCAAAATCGTTGCACCCTTTTCCATATCGATATACCTCCGTAGATGGCTGATTTGTTGATGGCTTCATCCGCCGGACTGCAAGCGCCGCCGCGCCGAACGTGCTTCGCACTAGGCGTCCAAACCCGCCGCCCGGCGCCCCAACTTGCGCAGCAGGGCGGAGGCCTGCTCTTGTTCGCGCGGGCTCAACCCCGACAGCACCTGCTGCAAGTGCTCCGCGTGCTGCGGAAAGACACGCTCGATCAGCGACCTACCCTTCCGAGTCAGCGCCGCGTAGCGCGCGCGCCGGTCGTTGGGGCACGGCCGCCGTTCGACGAAGCCCTTCCGCTCCAGCCGGTCGACCACGTAGGTGATGCCGGCGCTCGAGATCAGCAGTTTGCGCTGGACCTCGCCCAGCAGTAGAGGGCCCTTGTGATAGAGGGCCTCGAGCACACCGAACTCGGCGAGCGTCAGATCGTGCTCGGCCGTGTGGGCTGCGGCATGGCGCTCGATCGCCTGGTAAGCGCGCGCCAGCACAACCCAGAGTTTGAGCGCTGGCGATTCGGGGCTGCTCGTCGAGCTCGGCTGCTTGGACACAGTACCTCACTGCTAAATATTACAGTATGAAACTTACAGTGCAAAGATAATAGCCTGGCCACCCTCGTCAAGCCCCGAACCTTGTACCGAACCCAGCGTCACCTGCGCCCCGAAGCGCGGCCGAGGCAAGACCCGTATCCGGTTTCGCCCGCGGATGATACTGTTTATGTAATTAGGGTTGCCACTCCACTCGCAAAAGGAGATTCATCCGTGAGGCCAATCGGCAATTTCACCGTCTCACCGACGCTGCCGGAGCAACTGGAAGGCCTGCGAGAACTGGCCTACAACCTTCGCTGGGCTTGGGATCACGCCACCATCGAACTGTTCCGGCGCTTGGACAGCGATCTCTGGGAACGGACAGGCCACAACCCGCTGCTCATGCTGGGGATGATCGAGCAGTCTCAGCTCGAGGCGGCCGTCTCCGACGAGGGCCTACTGAACCATTTGGAGGGCGTCCGCCGTTTCTGCACCGACTACCTGGAAAGCGAGTCGACCTGGTATCGCCGCAAGATCGGCACGGCGGATGGGAAGCTGGTGGCCTATTTCTCCGCCGAATTCGGGGTCACCGAGTGCCTGTCGATCTTCGCCGGCGGCCTGGGCGTGCTGGCCGGCGATCACCTGAAGTCGGCCAGCGATATCGGCCTGCCGCTGGTGGGCGTCGGGCTCCTCTACCAACAGGGCTATTTCCGCCAGCGCCTGAACGAGGCGGGCTGGCAACGGGAGATCTACGAGGACAACGACTTCTACAATCTGCCGCTCGTCCTCGAGCGGCGACCTGACGGCTCACCCGTCTCGATCACCGTCGAGCTGCCCGGCCGACAGGTCGTCGCTCAGATCTGGCGCGCACAGGTCGGTCGCGTGCCGCTCTACCTGCTCGACACGAACGTGCAGCAGAACGCCCCCGAGGACCGCGACATCACCGACCAACTGTATGGCGGCGAACTGGAAATGCGGATCAAACAGGAGATCGTCCTGGGGATCGGTGGCTGCCGCGCGCTGGAAGCCCTGGGCATTCAACCGACCGTCTATCACATGAACGAAGGCCACTCCGCCTTCTTGTCGCTGGAACGACTGGGTCAACTGATGCAGCGCCACAGCCTCTCGTTTGCCGAGGCGCGCGAGGCGACGGCGGGATTGGTCTTCACCACGCACACGCCCGTACCCGCCGGCCACGACCGGTTCCCGCCCGAGATGATGGAGCGCTACTTCGGCGCCTATATCCGTCGCCTGGGGCTGTCGTTGGCCGAATTCCTAGCCTTGGGTCGCGAGAATCCCGACAACACCGGCGAGCCCTTCACGATGACCGTGCTGGCGCTCCGCATGGCCGCCTACAGCAACGGCGTCAGCCGCTTGCACGGCGAAGTCAGCCGGCAAATGTGGCACGGCATGTGGCCCGGCGTCCCGCTCGGAGAGGTGCCAATCGGCCATGTAACGAACGGCGTGCATTTCCGGTCATGGATCTCGTTGGAGATGAACCAGGTGTACGACCGATACTTGGGGCCACGCTGGCGCGAGGAGCCAGCCGACGAGGCCATCTGGGCGCGCGTCTGGAAGATCCCGGCGGAGGAGCTGTGGCGCACCCACGTACGCCGGCGCGAGCGCCTGGTGGCCTTCGCGCGACGGCGGCTTGTCGCCCAAGCG
>JASFMO010000317.1:0-4610 GCA_050117535.1 Gemmatimonadales bacterium
ATCGCCAGCCTCTATGGCGAGTTGCGCTTCGTTCATCTCGCGGCCCACCTGAGCACGAGGGCCATTCTGACGGTTGATCAGGTAGCGAACTACGATCGCCTGCGAGGTTACACATCGGGGCCGTCCGATCGACCCGGTCCCGTTCCGTAGAAAAGTACCCACAGCCAGATCGGCCGACTCGGCCTCCGAACTTGACGCCTTCGCCCCAGACGTACAACATCATCCTTGCGCTCCGAGCCCCGGCGTCGCCTCCCCCCAGCTACCATTGAGGAGGTCTCCATGCGTGCCGCCGCCATTGTTCTGCCGTTGATACCACTCTGCCTCGTGGCTTCCAGCCTGGCGGCCCAAGATCAGGGCGCTACGCAGGATAGCACGGCACAGCCCGCGGACCTGGCGGTCCCCGAGGCCGTCATCACCAGCAACGTGATCGACCGGATCCCGTCCGACGCTTTGACCACGGTGGTCGCCGATGCCGGACAGATATACTGCTGGACGCGGGTCACCGGCGCGGCGGGAGAGATCGAGATCAGCCACGTCTGGTACCGAGGCGATGAGGAGGTGGCGCGAATCCCGTTGCGTGTCGCCAGCGCCGACTGGCGCACGTGGAGCGCCAAGAGGATCGATCCGAACTGGACCGGCGAGTGGCGGGTTGAGATCGTCGGGCCGGACGGGACCGTTCTGAAGACGGTCTCCTTCACCGTGGTCTGAACCGTCGCAAAGCCGCACAGCTAGGGCGGCGCTGTATGCCCTCAACCGGCATTCGGCCGCCGCCCTCGCGACATCCGCAGAGTAGCATATATTACCAGGAAAATTGCCGATCGCCCCCAGCGATCGACTCCCCCCCGATGAGGGAGGCCTCGTGCGAAAACTCCGCATAGGCGTGCTCGACCTCGTGTCGAAAGCGCCCACACGTTCCCTTTGGGCGCGCGTCATGCACGCCAACCTGGCCAGCATCATGCCACAGGCGGTCGCGGTATGGTGCGAGGAGGCCGGACACGACGTACGACTCATCTGCTTCACCGGGTTGGAGGATCTCGAGCGGGAACTCCCTTCCGATCTGGACCTCGTCTTCATCGGCGCCTTCACGCAGGCGGCGCAGCTGGCGTACGCTCTGAGCCACCTGTTTCGCCGGCGCGGCGCTGTGACGGTTCTCGGGGGGCCTCACGCCCGCTGTTACCCTGACGACGCTAGGCACTACTTCGACTACGTCCTCGGCTTCACGGACAAGTCGGTGATCGACAACGTACTGGATGAATGTCTTACCCATCGAACGTACGGCGCTTACCTATCGGCCAAGCACCAGCCGCTCAACCTCCCCAGTGTTGCCAAACGCTGGAAGTACATCGAACCGACGCTGAGGAAGGCGCCCACCCGGCTCAAAGCGGTGCCGATGCTCGCTAGCCTGGGATGTCCCTACAACTGCAGCTTCTGCATCGACTCGACTGTTGGTTACCAGCCCTTCGACGCAGACGCGGTCGCGAGTGACCTACGGTTCATCGTCGAAAAAATGCCGCAGGCTTGGGTGGGATGGCACGACCCCAATTTTGGGGTGCGGTTCAGTGACTCGCTGAGCGCGATCGAGCGAGGGGCGCCGCAAGGTCCGCTGACCTTCATCGCGGAGAGTAGCCTGTCTCTTCTGAGCGAGCCCAACCTCAAACGAATGCGCAACGCTGGATTCAAGGCGCTGCTCCCGGGCATAGAATCCTGGTATACACTGGGTGGCAAGTCCAAAACGGGGAGTTCCCGCGGCATCGACAAGGTCGGCAAGATATCCGCCCACGTGAACATGATGTTCGAGCACATCCCTTACATACAAACCAACTTCGTGCTGGGTCTGGATACCGACGAAGGCGAAGAGCCGTTCGAGTTGACCAAGCGGTTCCTGGACAAGACCCCGGGAGCCTTCCCAGGCTACTCGCTGCTCACGGCGTTTGGAGAGGCGGCTCCGCTCAACCTGGAGCTGCAGCGGGACAACCGTGTGCTGCCATTCCCCTTCCACTTCCTCAACAATAACCAGGCGATGAACGTGCGGCCGAAGAACTACGAGTGGCCGGAGTTTTACGATCGGGTCATCGATCTGACCGAGTATTCTTTCTCCTGGAGGGCCATCGCGCGCCGCGCGCGCGCGAACCGTCCGGCGTTCGCACGTTGGCTGAATGTGGTACGCGCCATTTCATCGGAGGGCTTCGGGCGGATCAAGTACTACAAGACCGTGCGCCGGCTACTCGACACCGACCGCTCGCTGCGCCGCTTCTTCGACGGTGAGAGCAGCGTCGTACCTTCCTTCTACGTGGACCGCATCAAGCGGGATTTGGGGGCGTTCTGGCAATACCTGCCGCCGGGCGCGCTCAATCACGACCCGAACGCTTACTTCAAGAAAACGACCACTCAGGCCGCCGTGGCGGCGAGCTGACAGTCTGGCGCGAGTCCAGCGGTTGCAGACGATCCGGGTACCCACGTCGCAGGCGACGGCTGGCCATCGATATGAGGTCCTGCTTACTTTCTATTAGCCCCCGCCCGAACCGAATAGAGTATGCGAAAAAATCATCTGCTAATCAGCCTCGCGATCGTGGCCGGACTGTCGTGGACCTGCAGCGACAGCACCGAGCCCCCCAGGCCGACCTCCATCGCCCTGAACGTCACTCAGGTCGAGCTCGACGCCATTGGCGCGACCGAGCAACTCACCGCGCAGGTGCTCGACCAGAACGGCCAGCCGATGCCGGAGGAGGCCGTCACCTGGTCGTCCGATGACCAGGGGGTGGCGACCGTCAGTTCCGGCGGGCGCGTGACGGCGGTGGCCAACGGGACGGCAGCGATCACGGCCCGTTCCGGAGCGACGTCGGGGTCGGCGACGGTCACGGTCAGCCAGGTCGTGGCGACGATCCGGAAGCTGACGGGCGACGGACAGACGGGCACGGTGGGACAGGCGCTGGCCGAAGAACTGGTGGTGGAGGCACGCGATCGTTTGAGCGCCACGGTGGCCGGTGCCAGCATTCAGTTTACCGTGGTGCGGGGCGGCGGGAGCGTCTCACCATCGGCGACGACGGGCTCGAACGGGCGCACCTCGACGGTCTGGACGCTGGGGACGGCGGCGGGAACGGATCACCAGGTGGACGCGACGCACCCGGAGGCGCCCAGCCTATCGTTCACGGCCACAGCCGTGGCCGATGTGGCGGCCTCGGTGGAGAAGGTGCAGGGCGACGGTCAAACCGGCGCCGCGGCGACGGCGTTGAGCGATTCCATCGTCGTGCGCGTGCGCGACGCGAACGGCAACCTGGTTTCCGGTCAGAGCGTTAGCTTCGCCATCACTCAGGGTGGCGGCAGCGTGAGCCCGGCCTCGGTCGCCACAGATCTCCAGGGCCGAGCCGCGACCGAGTGGACGCTCGGCGCGGAACTGGGCGACAACACACTGGAGGTGACGGTGGGCGCCTTGGCGTTGGTGACGTTCAATGCCACGGGCGAACTGGGGCCGCCCACCCTCATCTCGATCGAGGCTGGGGACGGGCAGAGCGCCACTGTCGGCGCAGCCGTCGTCGCCCAGCCGACCGTCAAAGTGACCGATGCCGGCGGAAATCCGGTGAGCGGTGCGCCGGTCACGTTCGCCGTGACCGACGGCGGCGGCTCGGTCACCGGGGCCGAGCCGACCACCGACGCGGCCGGACTGGCGGCGGTTGGTGGCTGGACGTTGGGGACGGTGGCCGGGGCCAACACATTGAAGGCCAGCCTTCCGAACGACGCTTTCGTGAATTTCACCGCCACCGGCATGCCGGGACCCGCCGCGAATCTAGCGAAAGATGCGGGTGACAATCGGACCTCGACCGCCGGACTGGCCCTGCCCGACCCCGTCCCCACCGTCAGGGTAACCGACGAGTACGGGAACGGCGTCGGCGAAATCCCGGTCACCTTCGAGGTCATCTCCGGCGGCGGCTCGATCACCGGCGCCAATCCCACAACCGATACGGGCGGGCGCGCCGCGGTTGGGAGCTGGACGCTGGGGCCCGACCCTGGCACCAACGAGCTGACGGCCACGGTGAGCGGATTGCCAACCGTGACCTTCACGGCCACCGGCGTGGGCGGCGCCGCGAACATCGAGAAGGTGGCCGGCGACGGACAGAGCGCGACTGTGGCCACCGCGGTGGCCGAGCCACCGACCGTGAGGCTGACCGATGCGGGCGGGAATCCGGTGGCTGGCCAGGACGTGACCTTCCTCGTCCAGTCAGGCGGCGGCTCGACCACCGAGAACGTGGCGACCAGCGACGCGGACGGCCTGGCCGCCGTCGGGAGCTGGACGCTGGGCACGGCGGCGGTGACGAACACGCTGACCGCCCAGACCGAGGGGCTGGCGCCGGTGACGTTCACGGCCACCGCTCTGGCCGGGCCTCCCACCAGCGTGACGGTCAACGATGGCGATGGCCAGACCGGACTGATCGGATTCGCGGTCAACATTCCGCCATCGGTTCGCGTCACCGACACCTACGCGAACCCCGTGGCCGGGGTGACGGTCACCTTCGGCGTGACGGGTGGGGGCGGCAGCGTCAGCGACGCAACGCCGGTGAGCGACGATTCGGGGATCGCCACCGTCAGCGCGTGGACGTTAGGCGCATCCCCAG
>JASFMO010000318.1:0-4593 GCA_050117535.1 Gemmatimonadales bacterium
CCTCTGGGCGCTCTTGATCCCCACGGTCATCATCCTGGCCTACTTCCACGGTGCGCCGGGCCGGGACCGCTGGACACGGGTGGAGAAGATCGGCATACCGGCCAACATCGCCGTCGCCGGCCTGCTGCTGACGGCCGCTTTCGCCGGCAAGAATCTGGGCGCGGCGACCGAATCGATCGTGCTGGAAGACGAGACGGGCGAAAGCGTCGAACGCGTTGTCCCCAAGGGTGAATTTCGCAAGAACCTGGCTTCGTTCTACTTCGACAACGTCTCGGGCGACACGGCGCTCGATTGGCTCCAGTACGGAATACCGCTGGCGCTGCAGAGCGATCTAGCGCAGGACATCTTCCTCGATGTCCGAAGCGCCAGCACCACCAGCGAACGGTTGCGAGACCAGGGCGCCCCCGCCGTCGGCGTTCCCCTCTCGCTCAAGCGGGAGATCGCGGACCGGCTTCACGTGGACTACTTCCTCAACGGCGAGATTTCGCAAGAGGCCGGCCGCCTGGCGGTCAGAACACAACTGTACGAGACGGAGCGCGGAAAGCTGGTGCAGGAGCGGACATTCTCGGGCGAAGATTTCACGCTCGTCGATGACATGAGCGTACAGCTCCGCCGCGACCTCGGGATACCCTCCCAGACAATCGAAGACGCGACCGACTTGCCCGTGTCCGAGTTGCTCACCGCATCGATGGACGCCTACCGCTCTTACGTCGAAGGGGCCCGCGCGGCGGCTACGAGCGAAGAGCTTCGGGCGGCGTTGGGCCACCTGGAGCAGGCTGTCGCCCAGGATCCGCAGTTCGCCCAAGCCTACGCCATACTGTTCGGCCTCTACCTGAACCTGAACCGAGTCGAGGAGGCGCGGGCGGCCGGGGAGGCGGGGATGCAGTACTCCTACAAACTCCCCGAACGCGACCAGTACCGGCTCAAGACCATCTACTACTGGATCGTCAGGCAAGAGGCCGACCGGGCGCTGGCGGCCGCAGGCATGTACGCCGAGTTGTATCCGCGAGATACGGAGGCCCACTCGTTCCTTTCCGTGTTCTATCAGGCCAGAGGAGACAATCTCAGAGCCGCAGCCGCCCTCGAGAGAGTGCTCGAGCTCGATCCCAGTCGCCTCGATATTCTACCCAGGCTCGCCAGCATGTACGAGTCGAGCGGCGACTTCGAGACAGCACTGGGCTACTACGAACGGTACGCGACCGAATCGCCCGACGATCCCGCCGCCCTGATCGCTCTCGGCAATCACTACCGGACGCAGGGTGCATACGGAGATGCGAAGCGCGAGCTCGAGAAAGCCCTGATCGTCGATCCCGACAACGTCAACGCGCTCCTATCGCTGGCCGCCGTCGATCAGGGCGTCGGCCGGTTCGAGAACGCAAGCCGAGGCCTCGACGAGGCGCTGGCCATGGCGGTGACCGCCCAGCAGCGCGATGCCGTCTACGACGGGCTCAGGTCGTACTACGAGCTGCGCGGTCAACCGCGGCGCGCCGTCGAGTACATGCACCTCCGCTGGGCCGAGATGGACAAGTATTCGGGCTCGTTCAATACGGTCCAGGAGAAGTTGCAGACGCTCGAGACGTACGTGGCGGCAGGACAGGTGGATACCGCCAGGGATACGCTCACCGCGATCGCCGCGCGGCTGGCGGCACCGTACGATGTGCTGATCCCGTTGGGACAACTCAACCTCTATCTGTCGCTGGAGCAGGCCGATTCGCTCGAGGTCGCTATTGCGGGCCTCGATCGCTTCATCGAGGCGTGGGGAATCGAGTACGTCCGCTCGATCCAGATCTGGGCTGGCGGCCGCCTGTTGGAAATACGCGGCGATTGCGCGCAGGCTATCATCAGCTACGAGAGGGCACTGCAGCTCCCTCCGGTAGCCTTGGATTATCACCTGGACATCGGCCGCTGTCACAGAAAGCTCGGGCAGTTCCGGGAAGCGGAGAATCACCTGACCCGCCTGCTCGATCGGCGCCCGTACGAGCCGCGAGCCCGCTATCAGCTGGCCCTCGTCTACGCCGACACGGGAGAGCGGGAGCGAGCCCTCGAACACCTGCGCGTGGCGCTGGAGATCTGGCGCGATGCCGAATCCGTGTACGAGCCCGCCCGCGAGGCGCGAGCGCTCCGAGACCGACTCTCCTCACAGCCCTAGGGGCCCGAACCCGACATGCTGCCCGGACCTCTGCGCGAGCTGTTCGTCGACGCGTTCCTCAGATACTCGGCGCCTATCTGGCATCCGGCTGGATCGTGCTGGAGTTCACCGACTGGCTGACCGAGCTCTTCAGCCTCACGCCGCTGTTCGTCGAGCTCGAGCCGGCCGACCCAACCTTTTCGCCAGCAACGCGGGCCAGGGCGTGGCAAGCCCAGCTCAGCCGCGAGACTCCCGGGGGCTAGTCCCGTCGATAGTACGTGGCGCCGTCCAATGACAGACGACCGTCGGACCGCGTGAACGGATATACCCGCTGGCCCTGCTGACCCTTGAGCACTAGAAACCCGCCAATCACCCGGTATATGCCGCGTTCGCTCTCGCCGGCGGTGGTGGTGGGATCGTCGGCTTGACCGCGCGCCTCAGCACCAAGGAAAATCGACGATTTCCAGACGAAGCGGCCGCCTTCCGCGAATTCGATCGTTTCTTCGATACTGCGCATTTCGTCCTGCTGACGCTCGGGATTGGGAGGCTGCCCATCGCGGAAGCGTAGCCACAGTCCTTTGAGTTCTCGGGCGGCATCGTCCCTCACGTCCGCCGGCCGCGCGGCCACCGTTGCCGCCAGCGATTCCACGGTGCTCTTCATCTTCGGAAAGGCCCCGGGCGCGGCGACCCCCAAGACCACGATCCCCGTGCCGTAGGGCGAGAATACTGCCGCGACGCGCGTCGATACCGGCCTTCCGTGCTCGCTTTGTCCGGACAAGGTAGCCAGGACGGCGGGCAACCCGGCCAGCGTGGTGTCCGTCCGCGCTTCGGTCGGTCGCGCACTGATCCGCGCCAGCCGGTAGAAAGCATCCAAGTCCGGCAGAACATCGTCTGCGTGCTCGTACAGCCCCGGCGCAACGAAGATCGCGCCCGGCCCGCCTTGCGATCCCAGCACATGAACGCGTCCTGCGGTCTGTCGCACGAACCAGCCCGCCGGCAGTCTGTATTCCAGGTTCCATCCCGGAAAAGCGCCGCTGTCTTGAGCCGGCGCCGACGCCGTGAGTCCGAAGGAGAGTGCTAAGGCGACAACGACGCCGCTGGAGTGCAACCGCCCGATCCGCATGCCCGCTCATCCCTTTTCTGACGAAGACTACGATCCATTGCCTGCCCAATTCGAATCATGGTCAGCCCCCGCGGCGCATGCAAGCATGGCGACAACGCGAGGGTCTTGCCGTCACTCGGACCGGCAGGCATCCTATCCCCGGTCGCATCAACAGAGAAAAGAAAAGGGAGCCACCGCGATGTCCAAGACAGAAGTCGTCCTCGTGGAGAAGCTGGATCGCGTCGCCACCGTCACCGTCAATCGTCCCGATAAGTTGAATGCGCTCAACGCCGAGGTGCTCGTATCGCTGGCTGTCGCGCTCGAGCACCTACGTCAGGATGCGGACGTGCGGGTCGTGGTCCTGACCGGTGCCGGAGAGAAGGCGTTCATCGCGGGCGCCGACATCGCCGAGTTCAAGGGCGCGGCGGCCGTCGACCAGTATCGCATCATGCAGACCCGTGACATCTACTCCGCCATGGAAAGGTTCCCAAAGCCGACGATCGCCATGATCAACGGATTTTGCCTGGGCGGAGGCTGCGAGCTGGCCATGGCCTGTGATATCCGCGTCGCCGGCGACAAGGCGAAGCTCGGGCAGCCCGAGACGAACCTGGGCCTGATCCCTGGGGGCGGCGGAACTCAACGATTGCCGCGCCTGGTAGGCCAGGGTCACGCCATGCGCCTCATCTACACGGGCGACATCGTGGATGCCGCGACAGCCGAGCGCATCGGGCTGGTCGACGAGGTTATTCCGCAGGCGGAACTAACCGACCGCACTATGGAGCTGGCCGGAAAGATCGCCGCGAAGAGCCCTGCGTCGCTGCAGGCGGCGAAGGAGTCGATCCGCGCGGCGTGGCAGATGCCGCTCGACGTCGGACTCCGGTTCGAGAAGGCCTGGTTCGGCCTGCTGTTCGCTACTGAGGATATGGACGAGGGCGTATCGGCGTTCCTGGAGAAGCGAAAACCGGAGTTCAAAGGGAGGTAGGGAATTTCCAATATCGAACAAGGAATGTTGAATGTCCAAGAAGGACTAGATTCCACAGTCGTTCACCTCATCATTCCTTGGTCGATATTCGACATTCGATATTCAAAGGGGTGCTCCGTCATGAAGCTTCGTCTGGTTCCGTCCCTTGGCGTCGCCTACTTCCTGGCGATGGCCTTTTTCGTCACCTATCCGGGCTACGTTCCGTTCGACAAGATCCAGCCGTTTGTCTTCGGCCTACCCTTCTCGCTCTTTTGGCAGGTGCTGTGGATCTGCGGTGCCGTATTCGTGCTGGCCGCCGTCTTCTTCTGGGAGACGAATCGTAAGACTCGCTCGATCGGATCGAATGACCGAGCGAACGGGCCCGCGCGCCCCTCCGCGACC
>JASFMO010000319.1:0-4592 GCA_050117535.1 Gemmatimonadales bacterium
TTCAGTGGCGCGCTCACTGGCGCTCTTGACCGCTGCGCTGGCGGCGTGTGCCGAGCGCGGACCCCACTCCCCCTCACAATGGCATTCTGACTACGACACGATCGGCGACACCGTGATCGTGCAAACCCTCGGCGGCAGCGTCTGGGGTGCTACAGCGGACCTGGTCGCCGAGCTCACTATCGGTTCCTTCGAGGGGCCCGACGAGTACACCTTTGGACAGATATTGTCGCTGGCGGTCGCGCCGGACGGTGCCGTCTACGTCTTCGACAGCCATGCGCCAGCGCTACGCAAGTACGCGCCAGACGGAACCTACCTTATGACCGTCGGTCGCGCCGGAGGCGGCCCGGGCGAATACAGAATGCCCGATGCCGGGCTAGCGGTGCTTCCAGACGGAAGGGTCTTGCTGCGCGACCCCGGAAACACGCGGATCAGTGTCTACTCGCCCGACGGTGAGTATCTCGACGCCTGGCGGATCCGTGGCAGTGGCACCTCCCGACCACTCTTCAAGGACCTCCACACGAATGCTTACACGCAGATCGTGCTGAATCCCGAGGATGAGGTCACCGAATGGCGATTCGGACTCGTGCGCTACGGCCCTAGCGGAATCCCGGGCGACACGCTGCCGGCTCCCACCTGGGAGTACAGAACACCCGGAATCGTGGCGCGCGATGCAGTTGGCGGGCGAGGGACGACGCATAAGTACTTGCCCTTCGCACCCAGAGTGTGGTGGGCTTACAGCCCTCTCGGCTACATGGTCGGCGGGGTGCCGACCGACTATTGCTTCGACCTCTTTCTGGCTCGCGGCCGCGTGCTACGGATCGAGCGAACCGACTGGCGACCGGTGCCCCTCGCCGAAGATGAGCGAATCGAGCACGAGCAGATCGTCACAGCCAGAATGCGGCGGACCGATCCGACTTGGCGCTGGACCGGACCTAGGATCCCCGACACAAAGCCCCCTTACACCGGTCTGTTTGTCGGCGAGCTCGGCCGGATCTGGGTCCTGTTGCATCAGGAAGCACAGAAGGTCGACCCGGACGTCACCAGCGCCCGCGACCCAGGCGCGATCCCACAACCGACCTGGATCGAGCCGGTCGCTTTCGACGTATTCGAGCCCGACGGCCGCTACCTCGGAATGGTGCGCGCGCCCGAGGGATTCTCCACGAATCCGACGCCGGTGATGCGCGGCGATACGGTGTGGGCAGTCGTGCGCGGCGAACTGGATGTGCCCTACATTGTCCGCTTACACATCCACCGAGAGCACGACGAAATGTGAGAGGCCGACAGTTGTTACCCTGAGACACCCTGCAGGTGACGCAGCGTTCGGATGGATGTGTCTGTCGCTGGGCCTGGGGCTGGCCGCGTGCGGAGGACCAGACGCAACCAGCCGCAACGATTGGCAGGTCGTTCACGACACGATCGGCGACACCATCGTCGTGCGGACAGTGAGCGGGAGCATCTGGGGAGACACAGCCGATCTCGTTCCAGAGGTCAGGATAGGAGTATTCGAAGGGCCGGACGAATACATGTTCGGCAACATCAGGTCGCTGGCAGTGGCGCCCGATGGGTGCATCTACGTCTACGACAGCCACGCGAGACAACTGCGCAAGTACGCGCCAGACGGGACCTACACCGCCACGTTCGGAGGCGAGGGCGGCGGGCCCGGCGAGTACAGGCAACCCGATGGTGGGCTGGCGGTACTGCCCGACGGGCGCGTTGTGCTTCGAGATCCGGGAAACGCCCGCCTGAGCGTGTACTCACCCGAGGGAGATTATCGCGATAGCTGGCGGATTCCCATCCCGTTCAACACGGACAGGAAACTCTACACCGATCGGGCCGGCAACACCTACACCTTGACCCTGCTCGACCTCGATAGGACGGATTGGACATATACATTCGCACTCCTCCGCTACGGCCCCGACGGCTCGCCCGGCGACACTCTCGCAGTACCCCACTTCGACTTCGAGCGGTCACAGCTGATAGCGCAGTATATAGGAGAGAGCGGGAACCCGGTCATCGCTGCTCTCGAGAACGTGCCGTTCACGCCGACAGAGTCGTGGGCCTACAGTCCTCTCGGCTACTTCGTCGGCGGCGTGGCGACCCGCTATGCGCTCTACCTGTACAAGGCCCCAGACCGCGTTCTTCGCATCGAGCGCGTGAACTGGCAGCCCGTTCCCGTGCTGGTCGACGAACGCGAGGAACGGGAACGTATAGTGACCGCGATCATGCGGCAGGCCAAGCCGGACTGGCGCTGGAACAGCGACCCGATACCAGACACAAAGCCGCCTTATCGTGGACTCTACGTCGGAGCGCGCGGACGCATCTGGATACGACTCCACCAGCAGGCCGAAAACATCGCGCAGAAGGAGTTGAAGTCACAGAGGCCCGCGCCCGGCGAGGTGCCAGAACGGACATGGATCGAACCGATCGCCTTCGATGTGTTCGAGCCCGATGGCCGCTACCTCGGGATGGTTCGGGCGCCGAGCGGCTTCTCGCGCTATCCCCATCCCGTGTTCCGCGGCGACACGGTTTGGGCAACCGTGCGCGACGAATTCGACGTGCCTTACGTGGTGCGATTCCACATCCAGCACGCCGACGGTGAGACCTAGGCCCTCGACGCCGGGACCGTCGGCTGTCCTAGTCTCGGCGGCTCCGAATCTCCTCCACGGCTCGGACTCCAGCTAGCGCGTCCCCGTCAGCTGCGGCTCGGGACCCAGCACGTCCTCGATCGAGAGGTTGTGAATCGGTCCCAGGTCGAGCGCGCGCACGCTTTCCTCGATCGCCTCGCGGTCACCCACGACGATGATCGCCATGCCCTGGGGAACGATGTACTCTCGCGCCACGCGCTGCACGTCCGCTTGGGTTACGGCTAGGATCCGCCGCACGTACTCGTTGAAGTAGTCGTGACCCAGACCGAACAGCTCGAGCTCGGTCAGCTGGCCCGCGATCGCGGCGACCGTCTGGAAGCGGCCGGGATAACGAAGCGCCACGAAGTTCTTGGCGCGCGTCAACTCTTCCTCGGGCACCGGTTCGAGAATGCCGTTCAGCTCTTTCATGAACTCGGTCAGAGCCGCGTCGGTGACCGCGGTCTGTACGGCCGCGCCGGCCTGGAAGGGACCGGGCAAAGTCGCGAAGTCGAAGAACGAGCGAGCGCCATACGTATAGCCGTGCTCTTCGCGCAGATTAGAGTTGAGCCGCGACGTGAACGAGCCTCCGAGGACCGTGTTCATGACCACGAGAGCGTAGTAATCCTCGGTCAGTCGCGGCACACCGATGCGCCCAATCCTGATCTCCGACTGCGCCGCGCCCGGCTTGTCGACCAGATAGACCTCGCGCCGCTCGACCTGGTTCGCTTCCGGCCACGTTGCGACGGGAACGTTACCCCGCTCCCAGTCGCCGAACAGCGACTCCAGCATCGGCCGGATCTCGCCCATGCTGATGTCGCCCACGACGACAAAGAAGGCGTTGTTGGGACGGAAGTACGTCGTGTGGAACCGCCGCAGATCGTCGACCTGGACCGCACGAATACTGGCCTCGTCACCCATCGCCGTCTTGCCGTATGGGTGCTCGGTCCCGTAGAGCGTCCGATCGAAGATCACCGAGGCGATAGCGCGGGCCTCGTCTCGTGCCGCCAACAGTTGATTGAGTCGCTCGAGTCGCTTGCGCTCCAGCTCTTCCGCCGGGAAGTCGGGTCGCAGCGCCACGTCGGCCATGATCTGAAGCGCCGCGTCGAGCCGGCTTCGGGTTGTGTGCAGGCTGACCGTGCTGTGGTGCCCGGCGGCCCGCACCGAGAGACGCGCGCCCAGATAGTCGATCTCGTCGGCCAACTGGAGCGCGTCACGACCGGCGGCGCCTTCATCCATCATGTCGGCGGTCATACTGGCCAGACCGGTCAGGTCCTCGGGATCCGAGGTGTAGCCGCTCCGAACGACCAGGTTGATCTGGACCAGCGGAACGTTGCGCTTTTCCAGCAAAAGCACCTTCGCGCCGTTATCCAACCGAAGTCGGTGCACGGGCGGCAGCTTCAGCGTCGGGGGCGGACCAAGTTCGGGCGGCTGGCTCCGGTCGGGCACCTGCGCGCTCGTCGCCGTCGGCAGAAGCACTGCCATAACCAACACCAGGCCAACAGGCGTCAGACGTCGCCTTCTTGGTTCAGCTGTCAATCTGAGCATACTCTCTATCTCCTTCAACGCGCCTCGCGCATCATCACCGGTCACGTCAATCATCCGTCTTGATCTTCTCGCCGGCCGCGGCCATCTCGGTCTGTCCTTCCGGCACCACGCTCAATACCACCCGTCCATCGTCGCGCAAATAGGTCCGGGCCACCGAGCTGATGTCACTCGGATCCACCGCCTTGTAACGGCCGAGATCTTCGTTGAAGTAGTCTGGGTTGCCGGTATAGGTGTAGTACATGTTCAAGCGATCGGCCTTGCCGCCGAAACCGCCGACCCGCTCCAGTCCATCGAGGAAGCGGGCCTCGTACTGATTCACCGCCCGCGCCACCTCGCGTTCAGCCGGGTACTCCTGCTTGATTCGATCCAGCTCTTCCTGAATCACGCTCTCCAACTCGTCCAGGTCGTGACCGGCACGCGCCG